>JAHFIF010000101.1 GCA_023246535.1 bacterium | reverse complement strand
CGTCGTCGACGAGCGACGATTTGCCGCTCCCGGAAACGCCGGTGACGCAAACGAATTTGCGGAGCGGAATTTCCACGTCGACGTTCTTCAAGTTGTTCTCGCTCGCGCCGATAATTTTGATCTTCTCGTGAATTTTAACGCGGCGCTTTTCCGGAACCGGCACCTTAAGTTCGCCGCTCAGGTATTTGGCGGTGAGCGAGGTTTTGGCGCCTTTGGAATTGAGGACGTCGGGCATCGGGCCTTCCATGATAATTTGCCCGCCGTGTTTGCCGGCGCCCGGGCCAAAGTCGACCAAATGGTCGGCCGACCAAATCGTGTCTTAGTCGTGCTCGACGACAATGATCGAGTTGCCGAGGTCGCGCAATTCCAGCAGCGTGTTGATGAGCTTTTCATTGTCGCGCTGATGCAAACCGATCGTCGGTTCGTCCAGCACATAGGTGGCGCCGGTCAGCCGCGAGCCAAGCTGCGAGGCCAAGCGGATGCGCTGCGCTTCGCCGCCGGAAAGCGTCCCGGCTTTGCGATCCAAAGTCAGATAATGCAAACCGACGTTCAACATGAATTGCAGACGGCCCAAAATTTCTTTCATGACCGGCGCGGCAATTTCTTCATCGGTGGCGGCGAGCTTTAAGCCGGTGAAAAAGGCGTGCGCCTCCTCAATCGTCTGCCCGGTTGTTTGCACGACGTTCTTTTTGCCGATCGTCACCATGAGGGACTCGGCGCGCAAACGCTTGCCGTTGCACTTGGGACAAACGACGTCCGACCAAATTTCTTCGGTGCCCAAGCCGTGGCACGCTTCGCAGGCGCCGTACGGGCTGTTGAAGGAAAACAGGCGCGGCTCAATTTCGGGAAAAGCAAAGCCGTCGTCCGGACAAGAAAAACGGGCGGACATGTTTTGTTCGCTGGCGTCGCCGTAAATAATGACCACGTTGCCGTCGGCTTTTTCCACCGAGGTCTCGAGCGCTTCGGCCAGCTGCTGGCGGAACGCTTTGTTGTCCTTGAGCGGCCAAGCCAGCGGCACGCGGTCGACGATCAGTTCGATGGTGTGCGCCTGATTCTTGGAGAGGTCGATGCGGTCGCGCAGCGGATAAATTTTTCCGTCGATCCGCACTTCGGCAAAGCCGGCGTTATAAAGGTCGTAGAGCATTTGGTAATACTCCCCTTTGCGGCCGCGAACCACGGGCGCGAGGACCGCAATGAAATCGTTCGCGACGCGGATGTTTTTCGAAACACGCGTCGTTCCGCGGACCGCGGCGGAACGCACTACGCTCGTCGCTCGCGGACTCGCTCCTGCGCGATGTTTCGAAAAATCATCCGCATCGCTCTCTTTTGAATGAATTTCCTCTTCGCGCCCCACGATCATGTTGACCATTTCTTCGACGGTCATCTTTTTGATCGGCTTGCCGCAAATAAGACAATGCGGCTTGCCGATGCGGGCAAAGAGAACGCGCAGGTAGTCGTAAATTTCCGTGATGGTTGCCACTGTCGAGCGCGGGTTGGCGGAGTGCGCCTTTTGGTCGATGGAAATGGCCGGCGAGAGGCCTTCAATTTCATCGACGTCGGGCTTGTCCATTTGCCCCAAAAATTGCCGCGCGTAGGCCGAGAGCGACTCGATATAGCGGCGCTGGCCTTCGGCAAAAATGGTATCAAAAGCCAGCGAGGATTTTCCCGAACCGGAAAGCCCCGTGAAGACGACCATTTTATTGCGCGGAATGGTGAGCGAAATGTTCTTCAAATTATGCTCCCGCGCCCCTTTGATGACGATATTGTCTTGCATAAAAATTTTCCTGCGAAACCGAGATAAAGAATTTTTATGTCCCGAGCCTGCCGAGGGACTTCGATAAATTAATTTACCTCCCAACGCCGCTAACTCACCCTACCCTCTCTTATAATAAGAGAGGGGGCGGATGCTGTTAGGCGGGAATGACTTTCTTCTTAGTTTTAAGCACCCTGATTTCATCGCGCAGCAAAGCGGCGAGTTCGAATTGGAGGTTATTGGCCGCTTCGCGCATTTGCAATTCCTTTTCGCGGATCAATTCTTCCGGCGGGCGGCTGGCGGCGGCATTTTCCAGCGCCAGCGCTTTGCCGGCGGCTTCAAGTTCTTTGCCCGCCATGAGGCCTTCGGTAATGTCTTGGATCTTCTTCTTGATCGTCTTCGGCGTTATTTTGTGCTTTTTGTTGTAAGCCAGCTGAATGACGCGGCGGCGCTCGGTTTCGCGAATGGCATTGGTGAGCGAGCCGGTCATGTGATCGGCGTACAATACCACGGTCCCGCGAACGTTTCTAGCCGCCCGACCCATCGTTTGAATGAGCGACGTTTCCGAGCGCAAAAAGCCTTCTTTGTCGGCGTCCAAGATGGCGACGAGCGACACTTCGGGCAAGTCGAGGCCTTCGCGCAGCAAGTTGACGCCGACCAAGACATCGAACGTTCCCTTGCGGAAATCGGTCAAAATTTTGATGCGGTCGAGCGTGTCGACGTCGGAATGCAGGTAGACGGCTTTTATCTTTTTCTCTTCCGTCAAATACGTCGTCAGGTCCTCGGCCATCTTTTTGGTGAGCGTTGTCACCATGACGCGCTCCTTGCGCTTGATGACGGCCGGAATGCGCGCGACCAGGTCCTCGACCTGGGACAGCGTTTTCTTTGTTGCCGAGCCGGTCACCGGCGCCATGATGATTTCGGGATCGATGAGTCCGGTGGGGCGGATGATCTGTTCAACGGTTTGCTGGGCGTGCTTGTGTTCGTAAACCGAGGGCGTGGCGGAAACGTAAATGGTCTGCGGCATGATCTTTTCAAACTCGTTCCACTTGAACGGCCGGTTGTCGGCGGCCGAGGGCAGGCGGAAGCCGTACTCGATGAGATTTTGCTTGCGGGCGCGGTCGCCTTCGTACATGCCGCCAATTTGCGGCACGGTCACGTGCGATTCGTCGATCACCAAGAGCCACTTATTGCCGTAGGCGCGCTGGAAGTACGAAATAAGCGTCTCCGGCGGTTCGCCCGGCAAGCGGCCGGCGAGCTGGCGCGAGTAATTCTCAATACCATGGCAAAAGCCGATCTCTTTGATCATTTCCAGGTCAAACTTGGTGCGCCGCTCAATGCGCTCGGCTTCCAGCGGCTTGCCGGCCTTCTCAAAATATTTCAAACGGTCGGCCAGCTCCTCGCGGATGCGCTTTAACGCCGCTTCCAATTCCGCCGGACGGGTCACGAAATGCTTGGCCGGAAAGACCCAGGCCTCGGCGGCTTCTTCTTTGACCTTGCGCGTGATTGGGTCAATGACCAAAATGGAATCAATGACTTGCGCTTTGATCTCGAGGCGGTAAATGACGTTTTGGTTGACCGGCATGATCTCGAACGTTTCGCCGTGCATGCGGAAGGTGCCGCGCGTCACGTCGGAAGTGGTGCGCACGTATTGCATGGCCACCAGGCTGCCCAGCAGGTCGGCGCGGGTGATGACCTGCTTCAAACTCATCTTGAGCGCCGCATCCATGTAGGACTCCGGCGTGCCTAGGCCGTAAATGCAAGAAACCGACGAGCAAACGATCACGTCTTTGCGCGTTAAAACCGCCTGGGTTGCGGCGTGGCGCAGCCGGTCAATTTCGTCGTTGACCATTGATTCTTTTTCAATGTAGGTGTCGGAGCTCGGCAAGTACGCTTCCGGCTGGTAGTAGTCGTAGTAGGAAACAAAATACTCAACGGAATTCTTGGGAAAAATTTCGCGGAACTCGTTGGTGAGCTGGGCCGCGAGCGTCTTGTTATGCGAAATGACCAGCGTCGGCAGCTGGCTCTGCTCAATGACGTTGGCAATGGTAAAGGTCTTGCCCGAACCGGTCACGCCCAAAAGGATTTGGTCGTGCAAGCCTTGCTGCAAACCCGAAACCAGCCCCTTTATGGCTTGGGGTTGGTCGCCGGCCGGTTTGTGTTTGCTGACGATTTTGAATTCCATAGGATCCCTGTCGGGCTCTTGTCTCGATGCTAATATGCGAATTGATACGAATATAACGAATACGATGCGAATATAATACGAACACAATACAGACGCACAACTTCATCGATTACGTTCGCAATTCAAACCGGACGCCGTTGATCCCATCAAAATACGTTACGAATTCGTAACGTTATTGGTCATATTCGTAAAATTCGTATATTAGCATCGAGCCAAGGACGCTGCAGCGTCCAGGGTTTGGCATCAAGACATAGTACCGTCAAAAGACGCTTATGTCAAAATACCCCCGCCGTTGGCGGGGGTATTTTTCATGTTTGTTGGTT
>JAHFIF010000100.1 GCA_023246535.1 bacterium | reverse complement strand
GCGCATGCTGCGGAATGAGCGTCATCGCAATCACCAAGCCCTTTTCGCCCTGGGCCACGCCGCTCGACTCGGGATGGTCGCTCACCATGACGGCCAGCGCGCTCCGCGGATCGGTCGGCAGCAGCACGGTCGAACGGCCGGGTGCGACGCGCTCCACTTTGCCGACCAGCGTGCCGTCGCCCGCGATCACAGCATCGCCGCGGACCACGCCGCGCTCCGTGCCGCAGTCGATAATGAGCGCGCGCGTGGTCGCGTCCGGATCGGCGCCGATCACTTCGGCGGGAATGAGGTTAAGATCGGTGCGCGACTTAAAATTCAAAAGTCCCTTAAGCGACTCGTTCTCCGCAGCCAGTGCGCCGGCGGCGGCTTGTTTTTCATTCAACGACCGCAGCTGTTTCACCAGATCGGCGTTCTCTTTTTCAATGCGGCCGGCCGCCACGATCCGTTCAAAAAAACCGCCGACCGCAAAGGTCGCGGCGCGCAGGCCGTAGCCGGCGCCCAAATAGCCGCGCACGACCCAGGCCTCGGCCGGGTCGAAGAACGGCGTAAAATGGAAGATCGCGATCAAAACGATCGCCACGAGGGCAAAACGGATTTTCTTCATGAGATTGCAATAATGTAAGGGTCGCCTGAACGGCGACGACGCGATGCCAATCAACTAATGCATGCGAATAAAACGAATTAGCTTCGCCTGCAGTTACCTCATTGGTATCATTCGCATGCATTCGTATATTAGTGTCGCGTCGCTGCCGTTCAGGCAGCCAACACGATAACAAAAACCAAAAGACTAGTTCGCCCGCGCCGAGGGCAAAGAAATGGTCGAAAGCAAAACTTTGTCGTCGAGAAGCAAGCCGGAACCGCGGACGACGCAGGTCAGCGGATCGTCGGCAACGCGCACCGGAATGTGCGCGGCTTCGGAAATGGCTTCGGCGATCCCGCGCAGCATCGCGCCGCCGCCGGTCATGATGATGCCGCGTTCGTAAATGTCGGCCACGAGTTCGGGCGGGGTCACTTCCAGCGTCGCCTTGATGTTCTCGATGATGAGCCGGACCGAACGGGACAGCGCTTCGCAAATTTGCGTGTCGTTGACCATCGTCTCGCGCGGCAAGCCGGTCATCAAATCGCGGCCGCGCATTTCAATTTGCATCGCTTCTTCGAGCGGCCGCGCCGAACCGATGCGGATCTTGATCGCCTCGGCCACGCGGTCGCCGACCATCAGGTTGAAATGTTCGCGCGCGTATTGCACGATGTTGCGGTTCATTTCGTCGCCCGCCGTCGGCAGCGATTTCCAGGTGACGATCCCGGACATGGAGATGACGGCAATGTCGGTGGTACCGCCGCCGATGTCGACGATCATCGTGCCGACCGATTCGTTGACCGGGAGCCGCGCGCCGATCGCGGCGGCCATGGTGTTTTCCACCAGCGCCACTTCGCGGGCGCCGGCCGACAGCACGGCGTCTTCGACGGCCTTGCGCTCGACCTCGGTAATTTCCAGCGGCACGCCGATCACGACGCGCGGGCGGGGCGAAAAAATAAAACCGCCGCGCTGGACGCGATCGATGAAATAGCGAAGCATTTTTTCCGTGACCTCAAAGTCCGAAATGATCCCTTTGGAAAGCGGGCGCGAGGTCGTGAGATAGCCGGGCGTCTTGCCCATCATGTCGCGGGCCGCCTGGCCGACGGCCAGCACCTGGCCGGTGCGGTTGTTGATCGCCACCACCGACGGTTCATTGATGATGATCCCCTTGTCGCGCGAATAGACCAAAGTATTGGCCGTGCCAAGGTCGATCCCCAAGTCTTGCGAAAATGATCCGAATATTTTTGAGAGCATGCTTATGGTTGCGGCGGCGCGGCCGTTGGTTTATGTTCAAGCGAAATGAAGATGAATTCGACGATGGTCGCGACAACGACCAGCAGAATGCTGTTCCACCACGAAAGCAGGTTGCGCGAATGCAGGATCAGGGCGGCGACGGCGAGCGCCGACAGCAGGACCGCTTGGCGGAAGGAAAGCGCCACCAAATGCGAGAGCATCTCGTCGCGATGCGTCACCACGCGGATCAAGAAACCGATTATCGACACGGCGCCGGAAAGCGCCAGGCCCAAGCTCAGATAAAAGAGGGTAAAACCCAGCCAGCCCGCCGCGCCCGGGTCGACGCGAAAAAGCACTAAAAAGAAGGTGGCGGCGGCCAAGATCGTGCCGAATCCCATGAAGGCCAAGTAGGCGCGTAAGGACATAATGGTACACGAACGTTATCAAAATTACAGCTCCTCGACAAGGGTGCCGCGAACCTCGACGCGGAGCTCGTCGAGGACAATTGGGTACGCCGATTTCATGGCTAAAAACAGCGGTTCTTTTAGCGAAAGCAGCTCTTCCTTGGCCGGGGCCGAAGTGGCCAGCGCATGGACCAAACCCTTCTTGACGCTAACCAGCCTGGTCCTGGTTTTTAGCGCCGGATTTTGCGCAGCCACAAAGGCCGTCCCCGCCTCGAGCGCCAAAGCAATTCCCGCCTGGGTGTTGATCAGGCGTTTCGATAGGATCGGCAGATAATTTCCGAGTGGAGAGAAAGACATCGCCGAGGGGTTAGGGGTTAGGGGTTAGGGGTTAGCAATGTCACTAATCCCTAATACCTAATCTCTAATCCCTATAAAATCCTAAACTCGCAAATGTCTTTAAAGTCGCAGTTGCGGCATTTGAACTCGTTCGGGTCGGCGGCAAAGTTGCTGGTTTTAATTTCGCCGATCGTCCGCGCCACGTACTCGCGGATCTTGTCGAGTTCCTTGTCCGTTCCCAAGAACTCGACCCGCGTCCCGTTGTCCAAGTACACGAACGACAAGGCCGAGGGCTTTTTTTCGAGCACTTCCAAACTGGCGATCTGGTAGATCAAGAGCTGCTGCTTTTCCTCAAACCCGATGTCGTCCTCGGTTTTCGGTTTGCCGGTCTTATAGTCGACGATCCGCACCGTACCGTCGGGCATCAGGTCCATCCGGTCGATCGCGCCGCGGAAAGTCGCATCCCCCACCTTAAGGTTGAACGGCTTTTCCAAATAAAGCGGATGGATGGTTTCGTCTTTAACCAAATTATAGTATCCGGCCAAAAGCATTTTCCCTTTGGCGCGATATTCGGCTTTGGCCGCCGCCGTTTCAAACCATTCGTCGATCCAGCTCTCGAGATAAAGATTGTAAAACTCTTCCATCGACACCAATTCGCCAACGGTTTTTTGCGGCGCCGGCGTCGTTCCGGACACGGCCGCCGGCGGCCCGAACAGGGTCGCCTGCTGCGCGCCCTGGCGCTCGGCCACCAGCGCAAAAAACTTCTGCAGCGCCGCGTGCATCGTCTTGCCGAATGAGAATTGCCCCTTGCCCTTGATCGGGATCTTGAAGATGTGCGCAAACTTGTATTGCAGCGGACAATTCTCAAACGCCTTAAGCTGGGTAAAGGAAAACGATTTGGGAATATGTAAGGCCAATTCCTTCGCGATCGGCTCTTGGCTTTCAGCCGTCGCCGCGGGCTTGGAAATTGGTTCTTGGTTCTTGGCATTTGCACCCCCGTATCCCAACTCGGTCAAAAAGCGCGAGAGCTTGCGTTTGCGCGAACCGCCGTAATCCTCGGCCGAGGTCAAATACAAACCTTTTTTGGCGCGCGTCATGCCGACGTAGAATAAGCGCCGCTCTTCTTCCAGGTGATGGTCGCCTTCCGGCAAAATTTCCTTGATGAGCGCCGGCGGCAATTCGATCGCTTCGGCGCGTTCGCCCGACGGAAAACGCCGGTCGATGAGCGAAACCAAAAACACGTAATCAAATTCCAGTCCCTTAGAAGCGTGCACAGTCATGACGCGCACCGCTTCCGGCCCAATGTCCGGGTCGAACGCCAGTCGCCCGTCCTCGCCCGCTTCCACTTGCAGCTTGATCCGCTCCAAAAACAAGCGCGCCGTGGGGTCGGCTTCGGCGGCGACAAAGTCTTCGATCACGCGCCAGAACTGGTTGATGTAATCAAGCATGTCATGGTTAAGCTGGTTGTCTTCGCCCACCAAGCGCTTTAAATAGCCCGTGTCCTCCAAAAACGCAAAAATCACGTTGCGCACGTCGTTGGTTCGCGCCCGTTCGGTATGTTTGGCGATCAAGCCCAAAAATTTGTTGATCTTCGTGAGCCCCTCCGGCGTCACGCCCAGCGCGGCCGCCTTTTGGCAGGCTTCGTAAAGCGACCAGGCATTCTTGTTGGCGCCGTGCGTCAGTTTGACAACATCATCGTGTTCCAAGTCAA
>JAHFIF010000099.1 GCA_023246535.1 bacterium | reverse complement strand
ATCTTGACCTGGTCGCCGCTATTTTTCGCTTTCGTCATAGTTGGCTCATTAATTAGAAAAGCATTATATATCATATATGATATATGGGCAAGATAGGGTGTGTAAAAACAACAACCGCCGGAAGGCGGTCGGGTGTTGGTATTTGGATCTTACTGTTTAAAATTTATTTGGAAATTGGTTCTTGGTTCTTGGTTTTTGCGCCGCGCCGAGGCGGCGCGGTTATTGGAATTGTCGCCGCCAAATCGCGGCGCCGGCGCGGTAGCAAAGGTACTTGCCGTCGGAGGACAGAGCCAAACCGGAGAGGTCGTCGCCGGTGGCCAGCGTGATGTCGTTTCGCACGTCGCGGCCGTCGCGCTCGATGGAGTGGATCGCGGTGTCGGTTTCGTAGATCGCCCAGCTGTTGTCGGCATACGGGAGCACGGCGCGGATCTCGTCGGAGAGGCGGGTGATGGTTTCATGGTCGCCGTTTTTGTCAACGAACCAAATTTCGAATCCGTCGCTTCGCAAGGTTTCGTTGTTGGCGGCAAAGACGAGCGGTTTGGCGCGGTCAAGTTCGACTTGCTCGCTTTGGCTCAGCGTTTCGTCCGCGGCCAGTTTTTGCGGCGCGCTTTGTTTCCAAAGCACGACGCTCTCGGCAAAAGTCGTGAGCGCGCTCCCGACCGGCAAATTCTTCTCCCAGCTGGTATATCCTTTCTTGGTCACCTTAACGTCATAGGTGCTGGGGAGCAGACTGCGCAAACGGGCCGGCGTGCGCTCGGAGCGCAAAACGCCGTCCAAATAGATCTCGGCGTAAGAGGGCCGCGAACGCAAAAAGATGAGGCCGACCTTTTCGAGGCGGACCTTTTTCTCGTTCCAGCGGTAGCCGGCGGTATAAAGCACGACCAGCGGGGCCGTAACCAAAAAAAGCGCAATGAAAGCAATAAGGATGCCGATTCTTGTTCTATAGGTCATTTTGTTCTATTATTTAGGTTCTAGCGCGCCAGGTAATTTTAATCTACCACGGAACCGAAAAGCCGATAAGGCGGCGGTTTCGCCGCGCCTAAACGCCACACTTCAACCCTATGGATAAAATGATCAAGGAAACGCCGCACAGCCCCGGCCGCTTTAAAGGGTTTTGGTCCTTGTTGCGGATCTATGTCGTCGTCGTGCTGGTTTTGGCCAGCTTTGCCGGCGGCGTGGCGCTCGGCCAGAACGGCAACCAGGGCGCGACCGTGAAGACGGGCACGCTCAATAACAAGAACGCCACGCCACCCAAGTATCTTTCCAAAGACGTCGACATGACGCAGTTTTGGAACGTTTGGGATACGTTGAAAACGACCTATTTGCGCAAGCCGGTTCAGGATCCCAAACTTTTTTACGGTTCGATCAAGGGCATGGTCGCGTCGATGGGCGATCCGTACACGGTTTATTTCGATCCCGACGAAGCGTCGCAATTCGCCAGCCAGCTGGACGGCACCTTCGACGGCATTGGCGCGGAAATGGGTTTTAAAGAGACGCAGATGATCGTTGTTTCGCCGCTTCCCAACACGCCGGCGTTCAAGGCCGGGCTCAAGGCGGGCGACGCGGTCTTAAAGATCAACGGCGAAGACACCAAGGGTATGCCGCTCGACATTGCCGTCACCAAGATCCGCGGCCCCAAGGGAACCAAAGTGACGCTCAACATTTATCGCGACACGGTCGCCGATCCGTTTGACATTGTCATTACGCGCGACAAAATTACCGTTGATTCGGTCCAGTCCAAGATGATCGACGCTGCCGGCAAGGACATGACCGGGAACGGCGGCATCGCCCTTATCACGATCAGCGAATTCAACCAGGACACGGTCAAAGAATTCGATGCGGCGCTTTCGGCCATGCGGCTGCGCGGCGCCAGCGCCGTGATCATCGATTTGCGCGGCGACCCCGGAGGATACCTGGATGCCGCGGTCGAAGTTCCGCGCGCCTGGATCGGCAACCAGCCGGTCGTCATTCAGCGCAAATCCGACGGCACGGAAACCTCGATGAGCCCGACGCTCAAGAGCACGGCGATCAATTTGCCGACGGCAATTTTGGTCAACAAGTGGTCGGCCAGCGCGGCGGAGATCGTCTCCGGCGCCATGCAGGACTACGGCAAGGCCAAACTGGTCGGCGAAACGACCTTTGGCAAGGGTTCGGTTCAGGAATACATCGACAGTTTCCCGGACGGCTCCGCGCTCAAGGTGACAATGGCGGAATGGCTGACGCCGAAGGGCCGCTCGATCGACAAGAAGGGCATTACCCCGGACGTGGCGGTCGCGCTCACCGACGACGACATTAAAGCCGGCAAGGATCCGCAACTCATGAAGGCGCTTGAAATTGTAACCGGAAAAGCCAATGTCCCGCCCGCCAAACAATAATCGGAAGGACGCGAACGGCGACGCAGCCCGCGTTCATGTCGAGCATTCGGCCGGCGGCGTGGTTTTTCGCGCCCCGGACCGGCGCGTCTTCATCGGCTTGATCAAAGACTCGTACCACAAATGGACCTTTCCCAAGGGGCATTTGGAAAAAGGGGAAACGCCGGCGCAGGCCGCCTTGCGCGAGACGCATGAGGAAATGGGATTAAAGCGCCTGCGGCTGGTGGCGCCGCTGGGCAGCATCTCGATCAAATTCAAAGACCGTTTTGTTCATGTCGGGGAGACGGTGCAAAAACGCATTGATTTCTTTTTGATGGAAACCCCGGCCGGGGAACGCGGCAAACCGCAGCGCGGCGAAGGCATTAACGAGATCCGCTGGGTGCCGTTCCGCCAAGCCGTGCGCGCGGCCAGCTACAAGAACGTCCAGCCGATCATCAAAAAAGCGGTGGTGCACATTGAGGCGATGATCAAGGCGAATAACGACCGTCAACAGAAATAATTGTGAATTATAAAGACCTGGCGATCCTGCCAACGGACAAGGCGCTCACGGCCTTCGGGAGCGGGCTCGACGGCCTGACCGACGCGGCCGCCGCGGCCGCGCGCGCCAAGAGCGGAGCCAATCGCATTCCGCGCGCCAACCTGTCCGCGCTGACGATCCTCTGGCGGCAATTGCGTTCGCCCATGACCTACGTCCTGGCGGCCGCTTTTATCATTTCTTTCGTCGTCGCCGACTGGAGTTCGGCGCTCACTATTCTTGTTTTTTTGGCGCTCAATACGGTGCTGTCGTTCGTGCAGGAATTCCGCTCCGAACACATCGTGCAAAAATTGCAAAAGTTCATCACGCCGACGGCGCTCGCCCGACGCAACGGCGTTTGGAAAACCATTCCCCGCGACGAGGTGGCGGTCGGCGACCTGATCGCGGTTAAAGCCGGCGACGCTTTTCCGGCCGACGTCCGGCTGGTTAAGGCGGAAAATTTGCAGGTCGACGAATCGATCCTGACCGGCGAGTCGGCCCCGGCGGCGAAAGACGAAAAAGCCATGGCCGCGGCGCCGGACGCGCCGAACGCCGCCGCCAACATCGGTTTTGCCGGCACGATCGTTGTTACCGGCGAGGCCGAGGCGCTGGTTGTTGCGATCGGCGGACAAACGGTTTTTGGCGAAATTGCCGCGCAGTCGAGCGAAACCAAACGCCCGTCGATTTTTGAACAGAATATTGCCTCGTTTTCCAAATTCCTCGTTTGGCTCACGGTCATCGTGCTGGCCGCCGTCTACATTGCCAATGTCATCATCAAGGGCGCGGCCGAAAGCCCGGTCGACCTGCTGCTTTTTTCGCTGGCGGTCGCCGTCTCGGTCATTCCCGAAGCGCTGCCGGCGGTCATCACCATCACCTTTTCCAAAGGCGCGCTCATTCTCGCCAGAAAGAAGGTGGTGGTTAAACGCTTGTCGGCGATCGAGGACCTCGGGCACATTGAAGTGCTGTGCACCGACAAGACCGGCACCATCACCGAGAACAAGCTGACGATCGGCCGCGTTTCCTGCGGCAACGCCAACGCCTGCGTCCTTTCGGCGCTGCATTCCTCCGACCTGCCGCAAGGCAAAAAGCAGGTTGTTTCGTCGTTTGACGCGGCCATTTGGCATTTTGCCTCGAGCGATTTGCACGGCGAAGCGAAAAAAGCCGTCCGGCTCGACCAGCTGCCGTTCGATCCGACGCGCCGCCGCAACGCGACCATTGTTGAGCGCAACGGGAAGATTATTTTGGCGCTTAAAGGCGCGCCGGAAGACATTCTCGACCTTTGTCATGTGACCGGCGCGGCGCGCGCGGCGGCCGAAGCGGAATTCAAATCAATGGGGCAGGAGGGGATGCGCGTGCTGGCAATTGCCGAACGCGAGGTGGC
>JAHFIF010000098.1 GCA_023246535.1 bacterium | reverse complement strand
TTGGCCGCCAGCATGCGTCTGAGACTTGCGTACTCGATGCGCTGGTTCGGACCGATGACATCGCCCTCCTTCGCGCCGTCCCGGCGTGTCTCGGTCTTGAAGAGACCGGGGAGGCCAAGGCCGCGCAACAGGCTGTCGAGATGGGCGTACTTCTGGCCGAGACCGTAGCAAGCCCTTCCTTCGCGTTCCGCCCGCGCCAAAGCTGCGAGCAACTCGCCATGCGTCCGGCGAGCGAGCGCAGCTTCGTTTCCGCCGCGCCCCGTCGTCGTCATCCACTTATCGCCGGCCGACCGAGAAACAACGTTCTCGCGCGATCGCGACATGAAGAAAATGGCATTATCGAGATCGGCAGCGGAAAGCGCCCCGCGATGCAGGGCGCCCATCAGGGTCGTGAATGAAAAGTACAGTTTCCTATTCATGGTCTCCTCCTCTTGGTTCCAAAAACTGGTTGCCGCGTTTTGATTCGTTACTCGTTATAGAAGATGACGAGATGGATCCAAAGCGCGGAAAGTTCTGCGTCAGCGGCGGTTTCACCCAGTCGCTTGGCGGGATTGCTGATCACCGAAACGACCGTCGCCTTCGGATGATTTTCTTCGAAGCGATCGATGACCTCCTGCATTTGCGTCTGCAGATATTCGGCGCTGCCGGCAAGAAAATCGACGTTCTTAACAAGCTCGGCGTAGGCTTTCATTGATGCTCCTTGGAAAAGTTGTTGGATCGTCAAAACTGGAAATCTTGTGCCGATAACGGCCAAAAATTTCCGGTTTCGACGACCATTCTTTAAAAGAGCAACCTGAGTTTATATCACATTTTAGCCATTTTGTCAAGATAACCAATGAAATAATGGCTGATTCCTTTAATGCATAATCAACAAAAAAACGAAGGGGCGTGTCCCCTTCGTCCGGTGAACGGTCGAGCGGCTCAGGTATAGCGGGCCGCGAGTTCCAGCGTTTCTTCCATGGTGCTGGCGATCTTGAAGCCGGGCACGACCGCTTCGAAGTTGTGCTTGATGATCGACAGGCCGGGGAAACCGTTTTCCGCGCCGATGACCAAGCGAACCTTGCGATTGCCAATGAGGCGTCCGCGCCATTCGCCCAATTCGCCGCGCGTATCCATGGCGTACGGCGCGCCGTCTTGGCGCGGCGCGGTAGCGCTTTCCCGCGCCAGCCAGAAGATGATGCATCCGGACGGCCAAGCCTCGCCCGCCGCCTGCGCCAAAAAGTGGCGTTCCCATTCCAGCGCGTATCTGAAGCTGCCCTTCGAACCGGGCAACGCCTCTTTCCGGTGCGGATGCGTCTCGGGGTAGTGGCTCGGGTTGGCGATGACCGGGTCGCCGAAGCGGCTTCGGAGCAGCTGCGTCATCGGCACGTGCCAATCGCCGCCGCCCAGGATCGGCCCGGCCAGGAAAAACATCGGCGCCTTAATGAACGGCGCAAGCTCGGGTACATTCTTTGGCAAAATTATCGGCATGAATCCTCCATTCGGTTGCAAAGGTCTGGCTCGGTCTTAGCACGTTTGGGGCGGAATGTAAATGGTCGGGTTATAAAAAAACGGCCAAACCCCGACGGGTCGGCCGTTCTACGGATCGGTTACTCGGCCAGCAGCCCGGCGACGCCTTCCAAAACCTCGGCGACGGCTTTCTCGGGACTGATGAGCCCGACCAGCAAACGATGTTCGATATCGACGAACGTGGCGATCCACGGGCTGGGCTTTTTTTGCCTGACCAATCTGACGACCGGCATGAGCGTCCGATGATCGATCCCGAGAAACAGATCCAGTTTGTCCCCTTCCGGCTCGTCGACTTTGGTCAGGCGAAGCAGGTGCCTGGGAACGTGCGGATGCTGGCTGGTGTCGCCGTCTTGCGTGAAATGCGAACACATGACGATCTCGCCGTGCAGACGAAACCCGCCGCTCGCGAACACGACCGACGTTTCCCAGCGGCGGCCGTCCGGACTGACCGTGAACCCGCTGCCTTTTTCATGAATACCGCGTCCGGCAAGAAACTTGGTCACTGTATCGATCGCGCCGCTTGCCGCGGCCAATTGTTCAATGAACGTTTCAACGAATGTTTTCATCGATCTTCTCCGTCTTCCTTCCTGATCACTCGTTTATCATCGCGCCTGCCCTGTGCAAACCACGACTGGAAAAACTAACACGATTATCGTTTTCGGTCAACCGTGTTCGGGAATAAAAAAACGACCGGCGGCGAGGCAGGTCGTGGAAGGACGGACTTTTGTCAGTTGGCGGCGACGGGGGCGGGCGGCGCTATTCCCTTGGGAAGCGCAACGCAGACGGCCGCCTCGATCGACGCTTTCGAGGGCAAGCGCCACTCTTTATGAAGCGCGTTCGCCAGCAGTTTCTCGGCGTCATTATCGTACGCCTCTATGCCCAACTTGGATTTGAGCGCGTAGAGAATGTTGCTGGCGGCTAAGAACGATGAAGCGTCTTTGGCCTCGTCCAGCTGTCTTGGTTTATTTACCTCGGCGCGGCCGACCGAACACAATTGTTTGTCAAAGGCGAAAGCTTCGCCGTCACGGTGTTTGGCCGCTCCGTCCCAGACCGACAGCGCCGGCTTGGGTGCGGGCGCAACAACGGGCGCGGTTTCGCCGACGGCCTCAGTCTGAACAACAGCCGGCGCCGGAACGGAGATTGGCGGCGCGTGCCGACCGGGCATGCGCTCCAAAGCATTTTGCGCCGAAGCGGCGGCGGGCGGAACGACGCAGAGCAGTGTGAAACATGTCTCGTTGTCGACGCTCGGCCACCAGACCGTGCGCGCGGGAAACGTCTTCAGCTTGGCCGGATCGGAATCGGCAAAAGCAATGCTCAGGTCGCGCGTCGCAATCATGAGCGATCGGTCGCGGGCCGTCGGCAAATCCTTATCGCTGGCCATGGCGACTTCGCACGCCTCGTTGAGATTGGCGAACTTGGTGAAAGGCACCAATCGCGCGGCAACGACCAAGGCCTGGTCCTCGGGCAGCGGATCGCCGCGCAAAGCCAGTTGCCCCAAGGTGGGGATGTCGGTCGGTTCGGGCAACGGCTTAGCTGTGGCGCAGCCCAACGATGCAAGCAGAAAAACACGGAACGCGGTGAAAAGGACGTTGTTCATTCGAAGCATGTACTGGTCTCCCTTGTTTCGACAGGTTGGCATTTGGCGAAGAACGGGAAATTATGCCAGGTTTTCACCATTTTGTCAAGAATATCGACAAATAAAAAAGCCCCGTTGCCGGCGGGGCGAGTTAAAATGCGGCTCGGCGCTATTCAGCTTTGATGCGGGTCAGCGTGAAGTACCCGAGAAAGATCTCGCGGCCGCGCCAGACCCAATGGAACTTGCCGATGAAAACATCCGGATCATCGGTCGTGCGGATATGATCACGGATGCGCTTGGTCAGCCAACCATTCTCCGGGACGGCATAGTTGATGAGCAAATACCCTTCCCGCTTTTCGAGGCGGAAAGCGCCCCAGCGGCCGTCGAAACCAAAGAACCAGAGCGCGAGAAAGAAAACAGTGACGAAGAGGCCGCCGAGCGTGAAGACGTTGCCGCCGCAAATTTCCTTGCCTTCGCTCGCGAACTCCTTGCGGTGATAGAACGGCCAACGGCCCATGTTGGGAATAGGACCGGTCAGCATCCGCACGCGCATTTTGGCAGGCGCGCCGTCCGTGCCGAGCATCGTCTCCGGTTCCGGCGCCTTTCCCGCGAGAAACCGCGCTTCCAGCTTTTTGTCTTTCGGAAAAATCTTCATGGCGAGCCTCCTTGGTCTTTAAAAGAGCCGCCGCGAAACCCTCGCGGCCGAGTATCGCAAGCCACAGCTTTTGACCGGACAATATATATCTAAAATGGCGTTATGTCAACCTGTCTGCCGTTATGCCGGAACGTACGTCAGTAAGACGTTGCCGGAAGAAAATTGGCGGGTTTTGATGAGTTTGAATTTGTAACGCTTGTCGAGGCCGGCGAAAAGCGGCGTGCCGGCGCCGATGGCGACCGGATTGACCATGACCCTGAATTCATCGACCAAGCCTTTCTCCATCAAGCTGACGCAGAGTTTGTTGCTCCCGAAAATCGCGATCTCTTTGCCGGGCCCGGCCTTGAGCTTTTCAATTTCTTCGATAACGTTCGCGGAAACGACCGTCGTCCCCTGCCAGTCAGGCGCGAACGGTTCGGTTGAAGCGACAACCTTCGGCGTTTCGTTCATAAAGCGCGCCGTCTCCGGGTCATCAACCGCGCCCGCCGGCTTGGGCCAATAGCCGGCCATAAGTTCATAGGTCGTGCGGCCGAAAAGCAGCGTGCCGACCGGACCAATGTTCTGCTCGTGCGCAAAAGCGTTGAATTCGGCGTCAACGTTGTGCCACGAAAGGTCGTGCCCGACCCCCTCGAAATACCCGTCAAGACTGACCATCATGAACAAAAATATTTTCC
>JAHFIF010000097.1 GCA_023246535.1 bacterium | reverse complement strand
CCTGAACCGTGTTTCATAGATTCGCTGGCTGTAGCCGGGATTGCCGTGGTCGCGGACGAGTCGTTTCTGGAGCCTCTCCAGATCTTCAACGTTCGTGCAGAACCCGTACAGTTTTTGGAGAGCGATGTCGCGGGTGAGCGGGGCGTTCTGCGAATCGACCAGATCGGTGTTCCAGTCCGGGGCGCGAAAGAAGGCCAGCTCCGCTTCCTCGGCCGTGGCGGTGCCCTCGATCTCCTTTAAGGAGAACGCTCGCCATTTGACGGCAAAGGGGTTGTCGTAGACGAAGCGGCGGCGGGTGATGATGAGACCATGCAAAAAGTCATCCGGACCATTGCAGAGTTTTACCCACTTTGCGAGCGCCAGCGTTTTGACCTTGGTTCCCCAAGGCGAGGCTCGGAAAGCGGCCTCGGCCGCTTTGACGGTCCTGGCGCGTCGCACGAGGGGGAGGCAGGCATCGGCCCACTTTTGTTTGGCGACGGCCAGCCGCGCGTTGAAGCGTTTTCTCAGTCGGCGGCAGGCGGCGCGTTCTTGTTGCGCTAGCGATGCTTTTGTAGTTTTCAAGACGTTCTCCTTTATCTTTGGCCGGCGGTTTCGGCGGCGCGCTGCCGCTTGGTGGCGAATTCGTGAAGCGCGATTTTGGTCGGCGGCGTTTCGGCCATTTGGTCGTTGGGGTCTTCGTTCGGGTTGAAGATTCGGCAGCAATGCGCGAAGGCGCGGTCGCAGACGTAGCGATAGCGGTCAACATAACCGCTCTCGTGCTTCACCCAAATTTGCAAGTCCCACATGAGCAACGTCGACCACCACGACCGCTCGCAACGGACGGTGATGTCGTACCGCTGCTGTTGCGCCGGAAACCAAGATTCAAAGTTGGTCGAGCCGCCGCCGCTCATGAGGTAGAGCGCTTCGCTCTTGGCGGTGTTTTCCGTGTCGAACATGATCGTCCAACACAAGCTGGTGAGCGGCAGCTGGATCTTTTCGTTAAGGATCCGGCCGATGAGGGTGATGAGCTCAACGCTCGTAGCCGTAACCTTTACTTCTTTGATCGATGTTGTCATGGAACGTCTCCTGCTTCTATTGAAGCGTGGAAATTGGCTTTCCCTATGGGAAAAGTCGTTGCTCAGACCGTCTGAACAACTGTAATTTATACCACATTTTTGCGTAAAAGTCAAGACAGACGGGCGGGGAATGATTGACAGAGCCGAATTATTTTGTTAAAGAACATGGTTCGCAAACCGGGAAAGGAGGAAAAGGAATGAAGCTCTTTGAAGCCAAGATGTTCGGACGAAGCTGGGTCGGCACGGACGACGCGCAGCGGACGCGAACGCCGGGACGGATTGAAAAGTTCTACGGTTCGCTCGTCGGCGCGGAGCGCGAGCTGTTCCGCCGCGTTTGCGCCAACTTGCCCGACCCAAAGGAATTTATGCGCGAATTTGCGCCGGTGTTCGGTTGGGACGCGGAAATGGTCGAGAAGGCCCGCGTTTTTACGCCGCGTCCGCTGCCCAACCCGGTTGAATATTTTCCTTGGTCGTGGCACTGCTACGACAATTGTCTGCGCCGCGCCCGCGAAGAAGGATTGCTCTATGTCGAAGGCTTGGTAATTGGTCCGGGCGGTCCGACGATCCACGCCTGGAACAGCACCGACGGCTTTAACGTCATCGATTTGGGCTGGCCGTGTCAGCATCTCAACAAGTACATGGGATTCATCTTCGATCTGAAACAGCATAAGGAACTAATCGGCTTTTTGGGCGAGTTGTTCGAACGCGCCAAAAGAGCCCTCTAACCGTCGTTTTGCCCAAGGCAAGCGGCGGTTTTTATTTTGGATAACTTTCTGTGCGTCATCCCCGCGAAGGCGGGTATCCAATCCATATTGGACGGCATTGCGCTCCGGAGGCCTAACCCAAAGAAAAAATTCCGCCCGCCTGCCGCCGGCTGGCGCGGGTGGAATTACTAACACGAGGAGGTACGACGAGTTTGCGCGCTGGGGAGGGTGATCGTAAGAGGGAGGGACAGGCTTCGCGAACTTGTGCCCCTCCCTCTTACACGTAATCGTCGTTCAATCTAAACGTAATAACAGTTATTCATTGGATAATCGCCAGCTTATTGGTAAAATATTTACATGATCAACTATACGCCGGTTCCGACGTTGGATTTGGGATTTTTTAAATTATCAACCCACGGGTTGCTTATTGCGGTCGGTTTTTTGGTAGCGGAATTGCTGGCGCGGCGGGAGGCCAAACGGCGCGGGCTGTCGGCGGACATGGTTGATGACGCGGCCATTGCGGCGGTGCTGGCGGGGCTCGTCGGTGCGCGGCTTTTTTATATTGCGACGCTGGGGCAGGGAATGAGTTTTTTGGACATGATCGAAGTTTGGAAAGGCGGACTGTCTTCGCATGGCGGTTACGTTTTTGGAATTTTGGCCGGCCTCGCCTATTTCAAATTCAAAAAAGTTGATCTCTTCAAGTATGTCGACGCAGTCATTCCTTACGTTCTCATCGGTTGGGCGGTCGGGCGAGTTGGCTGCTTTTTAAACTGGGATTCGTACGGCCAAATCAGCAATGTCGCCTGGGCGGTCATCGTGAATGGCCAGCCGCGCCATCCAACCCAGCTTTACGAAGCGGTCGGCTATCTGGTTTCGTTCTTTTTGGTGTCATCAAAATACGCGCGCTCGGAAATATTGGTAAATTTCCGGTCGGGGAGCAAGGCGGCGGCGTCATTGGCGCTCTTTGCGCTGGTGCGCATCATCGTTGATTTTTTCCGCGACGATCCGGCGCCGTATCTGTTTATGTCGCGCCTTATCACCGTTTCTTTGTTCATCTTGTGCATGGCTTTTATCTTTTGGCCGGTTAAAACAAAAAAGTTGTGATATAATAACCTTTGGGTAAGAACAAAGCGCCAAGAACTAAATTCCAAAAAATGATCAGTAACAAATCGAAAAAAGCCAAGGCTTGGGTTATATCCGTGACCATGGGATACGGGCATTTGCGCGCCGCCAATCCGCTGCGCGGTTTGGCCGATGACGCACATTATTTGTTTGCCGACGAGTATAACGGCATGCCGTCTTCCGACGCGGCCATTTGGAAAGAGAGCCGCAAGCTTTACGAGACCATTTCCCGTTTTCGCGTCGTGCCGCTGATCGGCGAACCGATCTTCTCCGTGCTCGATCGCTGGCAGGCGCTCAAGGGTTTTTATCCGGAGCGCGATCTGTCCAAGCCGAACTTCCCGGTCCGCCAGGCGTACGCGTTTTTCAAGCGCGGCTTCATGGAACATTTCATCAAGAAATTGTCCAAGGACCCGTTGCCGCTCGTCACTTCGTTCTTTTACGTGGCCCAAGCGGCCGAGTTTTACAAATACCCCAACGAAATTTATTGCGTGATCTGCGACTCCGACATGTCGCGCAGCTGGGTCGCGCTTGATCCCAGAAACAGCCGCATCAATTATTTGGCGCCCAACCGCCGCGTTCTTGAACGCTTGCGCGAATATGGCGTGCCGGAAAAGTACATTCATTTGACCGGTTTCCCGCTGCCCAAAGAGCTAATCGGCGGTCTTGATTATAAAATTCTCAAGCGCGACCTGGCGCACCGGCTCACCAATCTCGACCCGGTCGGCATTTACGAATCGCGTTTCGGACCGGCTGTGCAAAAACTGCTCGGCAAAGAAAACTACCCCGGCCACAACGGCCACCCGCTGACCCTGGCTTTCGCCGTCGGCGGGGCCGGCGCGCAGCGCGAAATGGCTGTGCCCATTCTCCGCGCGCTCACGGCCAAGATCAAGGCTGGGCTGATCAAAGTCGTGCTCGTCGCCGGCAACCGGACCGAGGTTGCCGAATATTTTGAAAAGGTCATTAAGCAGGCCGGTCTCGCGACCTGCGAGAAGTGCGTTACGGTGCTCATTGGTCGCACCAAGCAGGAGTATTTTGACCTCTTCAACAGCGCCATGCACACGATCGACGTCCTTTGGACCAAGCCGTCGGAGTTGTCGTTCTATTCCGCGCTCGGCATTCCCATTATCATCGCGCCGACGATCGGTTCGCAGGAGGATTTTAATTCCTGGTGGCTGCGTTCGATCGGCGGCGGCATTCCGCAGCTTGATCCGTCGTATTGCGACGAATGGATCCAGGATTGGCTGGAATCCGGCTGGCTGGCGCGCGCGGCGGTCGCCGGTTTTACCAACGCGCCCAAGCGCGGCACTTATCGCATTGAAGAGATCGTCACCCGCGGCAAGCCTAATTTGCCCGAGCCGATCGAACCGATCTAATTTCATGGACGAACTTGCCTCGCCGAAGAAACACAATTATCGCCGCCGCGCGCTTATCGCGACGGCGGTCGTTGTTGCCGTCCTTGTCTATTTGTTCGTCAATTTGTTGATCGACAACGTCCGCCGCGCCAGTTCGGTGGCGTGGGGCGTGACCTTTTCGACCGAGTACGCCAAGTCGCTCGGGCTCGATTGGAAAAAAGTTTATACCGCCACCC
>JAHFIF010000096.1 GCA_023246535.1 bacterium | reverse complement strand
CCGGATCGGGAACGACTTCGAGCGTTTCGGCCGCCGCGCGATAAACCGCATGGCCGACCGGGTGTTCGGCGAATTTTTCCGCCGTCGCGACGTTTTTCCAAAAAGTCTTTTCATCCACGCCCGGCGCCAAGTTCGTTTGCGCCACCGTGAGCGTTCCGTAAGTCAGCGTGCCGGTCTTGTCGAGAACCAAGGTTTTGAGCCGTGAAAGCGTCTGAATACGTTCGCCGCCTTTGACAATGACGCCGCGCTTCGCGGCCGCGCCCAAAGTGGCGGTGATCGCCAGCGGAATGGCGACCGCCATGTCGTCGGCGCAGGCGACAAGAAACAGCGACGCCGTCATGGTCGCATTCCGCGTCAGGACATAAACAACGATCCCGAGTGCAGCAACGATCGGCAAAAAGATGGCGGCGAATTTATCGGCGATCCGCTCCGGGTTTGATTTGTTCTTGGCGGCCGCGCGCATGAGCGCAGCGAGGCGCTCGATGGTCGAATCCTTGCCGACACCGGTGGCACGGATCTTTAAAACGCCGGTTTCAACCAAGGTGCCGGAATATGTTTCGTCGCCGACGATCTTTCTGACCGGCCGCGATTCGCCGGTCACCGGCGCTTCGTTCACATAGGTCGCGCCGTAGACGACCTTGCCGTCGACCGGGACGCGGGCGCCGGCTTCGACCACGACAATGTCGCCCAAAGCCACGGCATCGGCATCAATTTCTTCAAGCGCTCCGTTGCGTTCGCGGGTGGCGCGCGACGGCTTGAGCGCGAGGAGCTCCTCAAGCGCGCGCTTGGTCCGGTTTTCGGTGAAGGAATCCAGCAGCCGCGCAAAGGCGAGCATGAGCGTAATAAAACCCGCCGACCGCGCATCGGTCAGCACAAAGGCGATCACGAGCGCGAAGGTGTTGAACGATTCGATCGTGATGCGCTTGCGTTTCAGGCTAATGAGCGCCGACCCTACGGTCGGCGCGGCGGCGACGACCGCCACCGCGAGCAAGACGGCGTCAGCCGCGGGAAAAACAAAATCAACCGCAAAAGCGATGAGCAGCAGGACGATGAGCGCGTATTCGCGGCGCGGTTCTTTTAACCAGTCATTCAATTTCATGCTCGCAAAAACATAGCGATCCGCCGGGCGTAAGGTTTTTTGATCGCCGCCGCCAAGCGCAAATGGCCGCCGGAGCGCGCAATGATCGTCTTGGCGCCGACCCGTTTGGCAAAGCCGGCGGTCGGCTTCCACGGCACGATCAGGTCGTTCTTGGCGTGGATGATCATCAGTTTCCGGCCGTCGAATTCGTCCTCATGGGCAATGGGGTTGAAAAAATAGCCGGTCTTTAATTTGTCCCAGTCGCCGCGCTCGACGCGGTAAACCGCGCCAAAGGCCTTGGCCGTGAAGGCGGCCAATTTTTGGATCGGTTCGATCCGGCTCTGCACTTCCCAATCGACGACCGGCGAAAGCGCCACGGCTTTTTTGACGCGCTTGTCGCGCGAGGCCATGATCGCCGTGCATCCGCCAAAGCTGGTGCCGACGAGATAAACTTGCGGATTCGCGATCTTGAATTTCTGCCCGCCCCAATATTCGACGAACTCTTTCTGCATGCCGTCGATCACGTCGATGACGTCGCGATCCGGCGACTTGTCGAGGAACAGCCCGCCGCTTTCCCAAGTGCCGCGGTAGCGGATGTGGAACGCCCAGTACCCGAGCCGCGAAAAATATTCAAGCACGTCAGTCTTGGCCGGAAAACTGGGCAAGCCGTCGCAAAGAATGACGACCTTGTTGGTCGGTTTCTTCGGGGCGATGAATTCCGCCAAAATCTCTTTCTTAAACCGCGTCCGAAAGGTGGTGGTCATAGTTCTGTATTTTACCTTTTCCCCCGCGTTTTGTCGCCCAAATCTATCCTCAGAGCTTTTTCCCGCAAATTTCCTCGAGGCTTAGCCTCGAGGCTAAGCCTCGAGGTTCCAACACAAACTCTTTATATTTATCTTTGTTTTTAAATTGACCCAGAATCGGCTCGGGATCGTCCACGACCGGGTCGTCCTGGTCATTATTTAAATATTCTCCCAGACTCGTCCAGCGATATTGCAGCAAACGCCTTGCCAACGATTCTGGATCATCGCCTTTTATCCTAACGACATCGATCGGGTTGGTATGAATGTATTTGCTTAGCTGCAGCAGTTGCGAATTACTTTTTACTAATTTGCATTTAAACGTTCCCTGGAACAAGACTCCGGTCCGTTCATGGCTTTTGTTAAAATACATCGTATAGCCGGTTTGCAAACGATGCAGATATTTTGAAATCCCGTCTTTTTCCAATTGAACCAACAACAGATGGAAATGATTCGGCATCAGGCAATAAGCGACGATATTAATCAATTTTTTGCTGAAATCGTTTGCCTCATCGACATGCACTGACGGTTTAAGTCCCTTGAACTGTTTAAGCTGATGTATAAATCGTTGATAATTTTTTACTGTTAAAAATGTTTTGCGCCGGTCGACGCCGCGATTGTAAACATGATAGTAAGAACCAATCGAGATCTTTTGTCGGCGCATATAATTCTTACGGAGTTATTATGTATCTATCGTAATCCAAGAGAGCAGATAAAGACTTAAAACTGTTATCCACCACCAACACCTAAAAAGACCGCAGCGATTTAACCCTGATATTTAAACAAAAACTAAACCCGCCCACCTGTCAGCGTCGGCTGACAGGTGGGCGAGGCTTAGCCTCGAGGCTAAGCCTCGAGGAGAAATAAAAAAACTGACGACATGAAGCGGCAGTTTTTCAATGGTTGGATTTGGGGGTTATTTTTTCATCCCGGTCCGCAGGCCGTAGGCGACGATGCCGAAGGCGACGGAAACGTTGAGCGATTCTTTTTGGCCGTACATCGGGATCTCCAAAATTTTGTCGGCGCGCTTGAGCACGGCCGGCGAAACCCCTTTGACCTCGTTGCCCATGACGAGGACGGCGGCGGCCCATTGCTTTTTCGACAAATGCAGGCGCTGGTACGGCGTCGAATTTTTGTGCTGCTCGACGGCGTAAACTTTGTATCCGGCGGCGCGCAATTTGTCCAACAGGCGCGTCGTTGAAGCGCATTTTTCCCAAGGGACGGTTTGCTCGGCGCCGAGCGCCGTTTTCACGAGCGGACCGCGCGGCAAGCCGAATTCGTCGCAAGGCGCGGGCGTATAGCCGCACAAATAAAGTTTGGCGATGCCGGCCGAATCGGCGGTCCGGAAAATCGAGCCGACATTGTGCAGGCTGCGGATGTTGTTGAGGACGACGATCATTTGACGAGGGCGCCGGTCGCGACGGCTTCAAAAGCCGAACCGGGAATGTTCTTCAGCGTGTTCAAATCGTCGTCGTTCCAGCCGGCGCTCCAGGCGCCCTGGAAGAACCATGACGAGCCGTTGTCGGCCAAGATCATCCCGTACTTTTTCATCGCCGTCGCGATCACCTTGGCCTGCGGCGGGAGTTGGGAAAGGTCGTAATCGGCTTTCAGGCGAACGCGCAAGCCCATCGGCGGCAGCGCGGCGTCGGTCGACGAGCTGGCAAAATGGGTGGCCGGATGAATGTAAGCGCGCTGCGTCTTGGGCGCGGTAAAACGGATGGCGTGATTGATGGCGCCGGCGCTCACCTCTTCATAGCGCACCAATCCCGGGAAAATCGGCAAACCGGCGGCGTCGGCCGAGGTCCAGCCTTCGGGGCGCAGCGCGTTGCTTTTCAGATCCCAAATGGCGCCGGAGCCGGCCGTCCAGCCGTTGCCGCGGTCGGTATTGAGCGTCGCGTCGTAAAGTTCGTACAATTTGCATTCGTCTTTTTGCAGCACGAGCAAGTGCTGATCCGATCCCCCTTCAATTTCCGGCCGCGCCGGAATAGGGTAAGGGCCTTTGTCGCTTTCATCGGCATAATCAAAAGCGACCGAATATTTCGGCGTATTCTTGTCGGCAATGTTAAACGGAATGCCGTAGTCGCGGTTGGCGCCAAAATCGGGGTGCAATTTTTTCGCGGCGCCGATGGAATTGACGTAGGCGGCGGAATTGGCGGCGACGGGCAAACGGGAAACATCCTGATTCCACGGATTGTCGGCCGGGAAGATCGAGCAGCCGGCGAGCGCGGGCGAACCGTTGGCGGGCGGCGTTTGATTGCCGGCGCCCGGCGTGACCGGCGCGGCGCTCGCGTTGCCGGATGAAGGCGCGATAGGGATTTGCGCCAAATCGTTGTTGCTCACCCCGAGCCCGCAATCGCGCATGACGGCGTAGGCGGCGGCGCCGTCTTTAAGATACGAAAACCGCTTGGTGCGCGGGCAAAGATAATACGCTTCGCCGTGCGCTTTGACGCGCAGGACGATCCGTCCCGTCAGGCGGCCGCGCAACGACGCGTTGCCGGCGGCCAGCGCGGCGTAGTCGGCTTCGGAAATTCCCAGCCCAAGCGCGCGCATTGCGCTGTAGGCGGCGCTCCCGTCTTTCAAATACAGCCTTTGTCCCGCGGCCGGATCGACGTACCATGCTTCGCC
>JAHFIF010000095.1 GCA_023246535.1 bacterium | reverse complement strand
AGATGAGCTTAAGGATATTGACGGGCAGAAGAAACTTGTCATGAGCGAACACCGCGGCAATGTCCATGCGGAATGCTTGCAGCCGTCCGTTAGCCGCGATCAAAATATCGCTGGTGCGGACGAAGGCGTCGGAATATTCATCCTTGGTCGCGGCCACGTAAACCGGCACGTCGTTGTCGGGAACGTAGAACAGGTACTCCGGACAGCTGAACCCCAACTGTTGGCGGCGCATTTTTGTCGCCGTTTCGGAAATGACCTTGTCGACGCCCAGATCCGAGGCGCCATGAACATAGCAGGTGGAAGCATCCGGGAAATAGTGACGAACGTGTTCGTCGACCTGCTCGAGCAAAACGCCACAAGCTTTTTCATAGCCGCCCGGCCGCACTCCCCAAGCGGCGCACTGCTCGTTGGTCAGCTCGGTATAGCCGTTCATGGCGACGACCAACCGATAGCGGCCCGAAAGTTCAGTGCGCACGGCCTGATCGTATTCATCGGCCAAGTAGATGCGCTTTTTCGGGTTCCTGAATTCTTTCCGGTAGACGCGCTCGGCCGGCGGCGCCTCGGGATTGATACAGATCACATCCAAGCGTCCGGCCAGGCTGTCTTTTCCGACGGCCTCGACGACGACAATTCCATTTTCACGGCGAACGGAACAAATTGACATTGATCTTCCTCCTTGGCAAAAAACGTTCTCGTTATAACAGGAACCGACGAGATTAACACAAAAACTCCTGTTCGTCAAGGGTCTGAACCAGACCAAACAACGCTTGCCGTTTCCGGCAAGCGTTGTAACTAAGTCGATTTAAGCGTTGGGTCGATTTTTTAGCACTTCTTCGATCCTTTTCAAGCGACTGCCCATTTCATGGATCTCCCGCTTAATGGCCTTGTCCTCGTCCAATTCGGCCCCGACCTCGTCCTCGGTTTTTTCGATCATTTTCTTTTCCCTTTTCAAACCGGAAATAATGATCTCATTGCCGATGAAACTGGAGACGAACAAGCCGACCGCCAAAAGCAAGACCATGCCAATTAGCACGGACAATGGCCCGTCCCACCAAGCGGCCGAAACCAGGTCGGTGGTTGAGTCGCCGCCGCCGATCGCGAGCAGGCGCCCCATCAAATAATCGGTCGTATGCCAGACGCCGCGCCAAAAAACAATGATCCCGATGCCGCCGACAAAAGCGTAAACGAGCGGGTAATGGCTCAATTTCCCCCTGACGACATCCTCCAGTTTGTCGCCGAAGCCGTAGATTTTTTTGAACAGCATAATTATTTACCGCGGTTCGTGTCGCCAAGAATTTCAATCAATGGATCCGTCCGTTCTATTGCTGCAGCGGCTGCGGTTGCGGCAAGGTGTTGCTGCCGTCCGGAACAACAATGTCGCCGGTCGACGTCGTCGTGGAAACGGTGCAGGTTTTGGCGGCGGCGGTAAAAGACGTCCAAGCGTCTTTTTGCGCCTTGGCAAACGTTTGCTGACCCTGGATGACCGCCGTGGCAAAAGTCTTGTTGCATTGTTCGATCGCCGAACCCTGATTCTCCGTGCTGCCCAACGCCGTCGTCTGGCACGCGGTCCGCGCCGAAACCGCCGCGGTAAACGCCGTTGTTTCCGCCGTCTTGGCATCGACGATCGCTTTATCCTTGGCCGTGATCGCCGTTATGACGCAAGCCGATTCATCGGCGGTAACGACGCGATAGGCCTTGCCGCTCTTCTTCTGATCGCCGCCCTTGCGCACGCCGAAGAGCGAGGTGCCCATCTTTTTGATCGAGGTGAAAAATTTGATCATGTCCGGCGACAGGATCTTTTCCAACTGCTGTTCCGTCGGCTGATTAACGTCGCCGGTCGTTGAATCGGTTTTGGGGGCGGTCGTTTGATCGCCGCTGCCGGTCGTTGCGTCCGAACCCAGCTGGTCGCCGTGCGGAATTCCGCCCGCCTCTTTTTTCAAGACGCCGAAGAGCGAATCGCCGACCTTCTTAATGTCCTGGAAAAATTTGATGTAGTCCGGGTGCAGAATTTTAACATGCTTGTCGCCGGTTTGCGGCGCGCCGTTATTATCGGCTCCGACCCGCGGCTGCGGATGAACCGCGCCGGCCGGCGGCACCGCCGTCCCGTTGTCATGAGTGGGCGGCGCGACCTCGCCCGGCGGATTGTCTTGCGACGGAGGCGTCTGTTCGGGCGCATTAACGTTGTCGTTGCTGTAAAGCGTCGGCGTCGGCGGAACGTTGTCGTTCGCATTGACGCCGGCGTTAACGTTCGTATTGACATTCGCGTCTTCGGCATGGACGCCGATGACGGCAACCAGCGAGATGACGGCAGCGGCCGCCAGCATGATCCCTAAAAATCGATTTTTCATGATTTTAATTAAAATAATAAGACCCGCTTATTATACCACCGGCAAGCAAATATGTAACCGCGTTGAAACGCCGCGATCGAACCGCGCGGCGCGCGAATTTTAAAAAACTCGGAATCACCGGTTGGTGAATCCGAGTCGGTTCGGTTGGCGCAAGCGCGGATACTACGGCTTTCGCCCTTGCTTTCGTTTGGCGGTCTCGAAACTGCGTCTGATTTCGGCGACCTGCGCGAGGATGCCGGCGACCAATTCGTTTTCCGGCGGCAGCGACTCGTCGTATTCGCGGATGCATTCCAGCACCCTGGCGCGCGGCTTGATCGGCGAAAGCGTCGGCTTGTTCCCGCCGCTGAAAGCCGCCTGAATTCCGCCCTTGCCGCTTTCGCACATAAAACCGTCGCCGTTGAGAACGACGGCGCAGTAACGACCCATCGCGACCTCGCTCTCGGCAACGCGGATGGTTTCGCCGCTTCGCCGGAGCGCGGCGCGGATCGATCGCCACCCGCTCCCCGCCATCAGTTCTTTGAATGTCCGTGCCGGCTCCGCTGTTTTGCTCTCCATTGCGTCTCTCCTTGTTTGACTGACCATTGGTCCGACTGAACATGATTTAAAGGAATCCGGCCGTTTTGTCAACCGTCCGTGCCGACGGCAATAAAAAAAACGGGAGACAGCGTCCCCCGTTCGCAGCGAATGCGTTTGCCGCGGCGCGGCCTACTCCCCCTTCCGCCTCAATTCGATCTCCATCGCATAAGTCGGGTTCCCGTATTGGCAATTGCGATCGTTGTTCCAACCGTTGCAATAACGGTGTTCCGTCTTGGTGATGACCAGGACGTCGCCGGGCTTGGCCAACAAACACTTGGTGACGTTCCGCTTGTCCTCGGACTCGTCGCTGTCGCTGGCATACAGTTGCGAGAAGGTCACGCCCGACGGACTGTCGGCCATGATCATGCAATTGGCCTTTTCGTTGGTCAGCGTCTTGGTCGGAAGCAAAGCGGCCGCCCCGGCGCCGGCCGCTGCGCCGGCCACCATGCCCATCGGGCTCTTGCCCATGAGCGCCGCGGCGCCGGCCCCGACCGCGCTGCCGGCCAGCGCGTTTGTCCCCTTGCCTTCGGACTCTTGCACTGCGCGCGTGTTGGAACGTATTTCAACAATGTTCCAGCGAGCCTGCGTGACCCGTTCGAACGGCAAACTGGCGGATCCGTCGCCGCCGCAGGCGACCAACGCAACCGATGCGACCAATGACAATGCGATCTGCTTTTTCATCTGTTTCCTCCGATTCTCCTTTGGGTTTGGATGATTTTTAGAAAAGTGCGAAATGACTATTTATCACGTTTGGACCGAATTGTCAATACTCTCCGCGAAAACTTGCAGCCAAGACCCGTGCCGACCGATCTAGATCGCGTATTAAAAAACGAAGGGCTGTGTCCCCTTCGTTTTGTTTGAACCAATATATCCCTTTCAAAAGAAATTATTGGACCGAGACGGCTGTGCCGTAGCAAAGCACTTCGGTGACCCCTGACATGACCTCGTTGGCGTCATAGCGAACGCCGATGATGGCGTTGGCGCCCATTTCTTCGGCGTGCTTGACCATGAGTTCGAACGATTCCTGGCGCGTTTTTTCGCAGAGGTTGGTAAAGATGGTAATGTTCCCGCCGACGAGCGTGTGCAGCGCGCCGCCGAGCGTGCCGACGATCGACCGCGACCGGACCGTTATTCCCCGCACCAGGCCGAAATTTTTAACGATCTTTTTGCCCGGCAATTCCAACGCGGTTGTAATGTTGCTGTGTTCCATATTTTGATGATTATTAATAGTTTGATCATCGACGCTTTTATACCATGTTAACCCCGCGCTTGCCAGACATCGCCTTGACAGCCTTTCGACGATTGTCTAATCTCTGAGCGGAAGGTTCTTGAAGAAAACAAACGTGATTCTCCTCGACTTCGGTCGGTAAGCACGCGCCATCGGTTACACCGCGGGCGCAATGTGCGAGATTCCAGCTTGTCTGGAATAGGGATCAGCCAAAACGGAATTGGTGCCAAGCTTGCACGCGTTGCCTTTTCCGGGTTACGGATTGAACCGTCGATCGGGTGCTAACGATCGCAGGAGTTACAAAATCAACAGTAATGTTGTCTCTTGGAGCGCAATCCAAAAGTTGGGTGCCCTGCATCTAAGGCTAAACAAGAACCGCCTTTTTTCTCGAAGGGACCGCGCGCG
>JAHFIF010000094.1 GCA_023246535.1 bacterium | reverse complement strand
GTGGTCGCGCCGTAGGCCGCCTGCGAAGTTGACGGTTCGTCGGTTGACCAGGCGATGACTGCCGAGGTGTCGGAGACTAAGGAGACATTAACGCCGGAGATGACGGGCGGCGTAAGGTCGTTGGTCGTTGTAAATTCGTAATAACGAACAACGCCGTCGGCAATGTTGTTGTCGATAGTTTCATTGGATGATCCGTCCACCGAGCGGACGTAGTAATAGTATTTGGTGTTGGGAACAAGGCCGGTAATGTCGATCGCATGGGCGGTGCCGGATGGATCGCTTGAAACAACCGAAGTGGGCGCGGAAAGGTTGGCGTGCGTGCTATAGACAACTTCGGTTGAAGCGGCAATATCGGTTGTCCAGGCAATGTGCGCCGAGGTATTTTTAATGCCGGAAACCGCCGTGCCGGAAATGGCTGGGCCAGCCTGGGTGGTGAAGGCGTAACCAACGCCGCCGTTGTCGGCGACCGACGCATGGCCGTTCATGTCCGTTGAACTGACGCGGAAATAGTATTGCGTCATGGGCGCGAGACCGGAAAGAATAACTTGATGCCCGCCGACGCCGGCGGCATTATCAACCAAAGAATCAACCGCGGCTGAACGAGTGAAGGTTGACGGCGTGGTTGAATATTCAACGAGCGAGCTGGCCAGCGTGTCGGTATCCCAGGTAACGGTCGCCTGCGTGGAGCGCGGCGTACCCGAAGAAACATTCGAAATCGTTGGCGCCGCCGCCGTTCCCCCGCCGCCTTCACCGGCATCTTGCGTGCCGTTCGCGGTCGCGTGAACAACCGACGAGCGGAAAGACACGTTGCCCGCGCCATCCATGGCCGTGACGTAATAATATAAGCTGTCGCCTTGATTAACATCGTTATCAACGTAAAAATTGGTGGCCTGCGACGGAATCGCGGCGACTTCGGGCCAAGTTTCGGGGCTGGCGGCGCTTGTGGAACGGTGAATGCGGTATGAAGCAAAGGCGCCGCTGGTCGCCTTCCAAGCCAAGAAAAGACGGAAGGTGTTGGGCGTGGCAACCACGTTGGAGATGTCTTGAATAATAACCGAGGCCGGGGTCATGGGGATGGGCGCGGAAAGAACGGCCGTGCCGTTATTAAACGCGTCGATGATTTTTCCATAGACCGTATTGCCTTCGGCTAAAGACGGCATGGTTTTCGTGCTCGCAAAAGTTTCGGACGAAGCCGCGGCCAACGTCGGGTCGGTTGAAGAAATTTTCATCGCGAGCGGCGAATCGTCGGCAAACGACAATTTAAGAACCGGCGATACCCCCGAGGCGTCGACAATAAATGATCCTTGCGAGGCCAGAATTTCAAGACCAACAAAGTCGGCGTTCGACGACCCCCAACCCGTTGAAGAGATGCTCTGGGCGCCGCCCGTAACCGCCGTTGAAGAACGAAGATGCTGCGTCGCGCCGTTTTGATTGGCATAAACCGTTGTCCCGGCCCCGGCAGTAACCGCGCCGGCATAAGGCGAGGAAAAAGCCGTGGCAAAAAGCATTGAACCGGCGCTCGTGCTGCTAAAATTGGCAACCAGATTGCCGTTGGCCTGGAGCGGACCGACGACCGTGCCAATGGGACTTCCCTGTTTGACGCCGGAGAGTGAAAGAATGCTGAAAGCGAAATTGGCCGGATTATTAAGCGTTGCCGTAATGGTGGCGTCGGTAAGCGGCCCGGACGAATAAGCGCCCCAGAATTCCGAAGTGGTTGCCGGGTCGGCAGGAATCGCGCCGCCCGCCAACTTCGAAAAAGTCAGGCCGCCGCCGCTAACCGAGACCACAGCTTCATCGGTTGCGCCGCTCGTTCGATTGGCCGTAACGCCGACTAAAATATACGACGCAACGGCAGTATTAATGGCCGCGCTATTCGTTGTCGCTCCATCGCGCGCAGCGCCCCATGGACCGGATTCAACCGCCACCGGACCGGAGGCCGATTGAACCGGCGTTTTTGTGTCTAAAGAAAAAGTCGATGATTCGGCCGAACCGGTCGGGTTGGCGCCTTCGCCATCGTTGGCGGTCACCCGAATCTTCGCCGTGCCATTCATGAAATGGCCCGGATAATCAGTGGCCGGGGTCCAAGTGGCGGTATGCACGACATTGTCCCAGCTGCCATCGTGCGGTACCGATACCGGCCCCGTATCGCCTGGCGCGAGTGTAGAAATCACGTGATATGCCGCGCCATCCCAATATTCAAAATGCGGCGTGATGTGATCAATGTTTCCTGGCGAACCGCCAGCGGTATCGACATCGCGTGTTTCATAACCAATTGTGACCGTGCCGTTGGCATTTTGTACAGCCGTGACATTTCTCACTTCCGGAGCAGCGTTCACGACAAACTGGACGGCGGTTGAAGTAATATTTGGCGTGGCCGCGCCATCGGAAAGCAGGGTTATTTTGTATTGGAAGAAACGGTCGGCCGCGCCGTCTTGAAATGAGGACGGAACGGTGTTGAAGCCACAAGTAACGGTACCGGCCGTTTTGGAGCAAGGCGAGGAACCGGCGAGAGCGGCGTAGTATTCGATTGAGACGTCTTGAACGGTGGCGGCGCCGGGGAAAGCGACATTAAAACGCAGATCCGAGCCGGTCGTTGAAAAAACGTGCGGGATACCCGGGGCCACCGTTTCCCAGTGCGCTCCACCGTCGTTCGAAAGCTGGTATGTAATTGTTCCCGCGCCGGGCGTGTCGTTTTTGACGAGCGTGGCCGAGAGGATGTTTTGGGAAGTGGCGTCGATGGTGGTTGATGTTGCCGTACAAGAAGAACAGGGCGCCGTTATGTAGCCCAAATACCTGTTCGCGCCCGCGTTCGTGAAAATCATTGAGTCGGCACCGTCAACAGCCATCCGATATGAATTGTTCGCGGTTGCTAAAACCGTTGACCCGTTCGCCGCGATATCATAGACAATGATTCGCCCGCCGCTATCAAGTATGTAAATCTGGCTGCCTGAAGTGTTAGCGCCGATCGAGGCCATCTGCCCCACGGGCGCCAAAGCTTGCATGCCGGAACTGGCATAAATATTATTGGCCGTATTTGTGCTTGGGGCGTATGAGGCGAAAAATGAACCGCCTTCGCCGCCAGCGAAATAAATTCGTCGATCCATCGGGCTGTATGCCATGCCGGATACCTCGCGCGTTCCCCAAAATGACGAAAACCCCGAGGTGCCGCCCAGGCTTACCGCCTGCTTGTCAGAAGTGTTGATTGACGCAAAGTCGCCGTTTTTGCCGCCAATATATACCTTGCCATTGTCAGGATCATAAACCATTCCGTAAATGCCTTCGTAGGAGCCCGAGCCCCAGAAAGAACTTAGCCCCGAACTCGTAGCGATATTCGTGAGGGTCTGCGAAGCAATGTCATAGGTCAACATGTAGCCGTACATGCCCGACATATAGAGAACATGGTTTTGCGTATCCGCAACCATGATTCCAAGATCCCACCAAAGCTGATCGGCAGCTAAGCTGCTCGCTAAGCCGGTTCCCGGATCGTAAACAGCCAGACGGCGGTTACCGCTTAATAAATACACCTTGCCCTGATCCATGGCCATGGATTGAATAGGGCTGGTTCCCCAAAACACCGAAAGCCCGGAAGACGTCGTGAGATTGGTTACTGCCCCCGAACGAACATCGTACACGCCGAAATCCCCCGAATAATTTCCAAAATAAACAAGATGATTTGCGTTATCGGCAAAAATTTGCGTCGTATCCGACCCTATCCCCGCATTAGTAAGCGCCGTTGATAAATCATGAGACGAAACCGTCCCCGCCGACAGCTGCCCCGAGCCGTCCCAAGCCGCGGTCGTGTTGGCTGCATCGCGATTCGTCGTCGACGCAAACGATTCCGCGACCGTGACCGGCTCCGAGGCCGGCTGCCCGTTTTTAAAATTTATCCACGGCGCCGAGCCGAGCCCGTCGGCGGTTGCCGCCGTGCGCATGGAAACAACAACGTCGGTTCCGGCCGGCAAACTCGAACCCTCGTTCCAAGAAATTTGGTTGACGATATTGGTCGGATCAACTGCATCAAACTTTGAGGAAACCAGTTCGCCGGAGGCCGGAAGATAGTTATAATCAATGGCAATGTCTTGCACCGTCGCATTGCCGTCGAGCAAAATTTTAAAACGCAGGTCGGAGCCGCCGGTCGCAAAGGTGAAGAGCGAACCTGGCGTGACCGTGACATAAGTCGTTCCCCCGTCGTTTGAGAGGAAATACGTGACCGCGCCCGTCCCCGGCGTGTCGTGTTTGGTTAAAGTGGCTGAAGTGATTTTTTGGGTCGTGGCATCGGTGGCGAGCGAAGTGGCTTTGGGCGTGGGAAGGATGTTGATTTGGCCAAAACGCCCCCCATCGTTACATATATAAAACCTCCCATACGTAAAATCAGGAATCAATTCAGATACGGTATTCGTTCCGAAAAACGCCGAGAGCCCAGAAGAAGCTGTTAGGTCGTGGACCGTGCCGCCAGTATCGGGGGCATATACTACAAGCTTGCCGTCGCGGCCGGCCAAATAAAGCTTGCGGTTCACGGAATCAAAAGTCATACGGGTAATTTCTTGCCCGCCCATTACCCCTTCGATGTTCGCACTGCTCCGTAAGCTCGTCGCCGTGCCGGGCCACCCTGGC
>JAHFIF010000093.1 GCA_023246535.1 bacterium | reverse complement strand
AATCCGTCGCGGCCGGCCGGCCAGCTCTCGAAAAAGGAATTTTCCGATCTGTGGAAAGCGGTCCGTTCGACGATGAATGAATCAATAAAACACCGCGGCACCTCGGCCGATTCATATGTCGACGCCAAGGGCGAACCGGGAACCTACGAAAAAAAACTTAAGGTCTACGGCCGTGAAGGCGAGCCGTGCTTGCGGCACGACGGCGGGCAGATTAAAAAGATCAAACTTGCCGGCCGGGGAACGTTTTTTTGTCCGGTCTGCCAAAAATAAATACTTAGCGCAAAGAACCAAGAACCAAGAACCAATTTCCAAACATTGCTTGGAATCCGGTTGTTGGTTCTTGGCTTTTTCGTTATAATATACACATGATGAAGAAACATCGCCGCGGTTTCACATTGGTCGAACTTTTGGTCGTCATGACCATCATCGGCTTGCTCTCCAGCATTGCGACGGTGAGTTTTACCAGTTCGCGGATGCGGGCGCGGAACGCGCGCCGGCTGGCCGATATGGACGCCTTCCGCACGGCGATGGAATTGTTTTACGGCGACAACGGCGGCTATCCCGGCGACTTGTCGCCGGACCCGGGCGGCTTGGTGCTGGGCAAGGGAAACGCGACTGTCTTGTCCCAGGGCGGTTTTGCCGCTTCCGCCAAAGGAAATTTGTATTTGCAAAGCGTCCCGATTAATCCGCCGGGCGGCGGCGCGGATTATTTGTACTATTCCTACAATAACGACGGCACGCATTGCATCATGGCCGTTTGCCCGTCTTTTGGCGTTGAGTTTGTTTTGGAGGCGGCGGTCAACGGCATTCCGGCCGGCGCGTACGTCGCCGGGCCGGTCAACAATAAGCCGGCGCCGCCGGCGGAGGCCGCGACCATCCTGGCGCGCAGTTCCTCGACGACCGCCGATCGCTTCACGAACGAGGTTCTGCCGGCCTTGGATACGGCCGCGGCGACGATCGACAAAGTCAGGAACGATCCGACGGTCGATGCCGTTTCCACCAACGTGGTGGCGCCGATCTCGACCGTGGCGGCGATCGTTTCGACCGCTTCGGGGATATCTTCGGCCGCTACCGCCGGCGTCGCGGCGCAGAGCGCGGTGCAGACCGCCGTTTCGGCGACGGCTACCGCGGCCAGCGCCGCCGGCGCTTTGGGGCAGATTGGCGCGCTGTTTTTTCTGCTCCTGACCCAGCCGTTCCTGCTCTTGAGCAAGCGGAAGGATTACGCCTGGGGCGTAGTCTACGATGCGCAAAAAAAGATGCCGATCGATCTGGCGATCGTCCGCCTCATCGACGACAATACCAAGCGCGTCGTGCAAACGCGCGTCACCGACAAAGCCGGCCGCATTTTCTTTTTCGTCGGCAAGGGGACCTACCGCCTCGAGGCGCTCAAGCCCGGGTACGTTTTTCCGTCGGCTTCCATGGCCGGCGAGCGCGAGGACGGCAACTTTGCCAACCTGTACTTCGGGCAGAAATTCACCGTTCCCGCCGCCGGCCAAGTGATCAACCCCTCGATGCCGCTGGACCCGGCCGGCACCGATCTTAACGACCGCGATTTCGTCAAACGTTTTGTGCGGAACAATCTCCGCTACTCGGTCTCGCTCATCGGCTTGGCCCTGACGCTGGTTGCTTTTGCCATCAAACCGTCGCTCATGATCGGCGGCCTGTTCGTCGTTAACTTGGCGCTGTATCTTATTTTCCGCCGCTTGTCGCGCCCGAAACAGCCGGCCGAATGGGGGACGGTCAAAGATGAAAAAACCGGAAAAGCGCTGGCCCACGCCGTGGTCCGCCTGTTCAGTTCGCCGTACAACAAATTGATCGAAACGCGGGTCACCGACAGCCGCGGCCGCTATAATTTCGTGGTCGGACAGAATGTCTTTTATTTGACCGCCACCCGGCAAGGCTACTGGAAAACTCAATCATTCCCGCTTGATCTGCGCGGCTCGCGCAAACCCGAGGTCATTGCGGCGCCGGTTCGATTGCGGCCGGTGACCGCGCCGCGCGTTGATGACGAGATCGTCAAAAGCGACAATGTTCGCTAGTCTTTCCCTGGACGCGCCGGCGCCGATGCCTTAATATCATGAACCCGATGGATACAGCTATTTTTCACGGCGTCCAAAGTCTGGTTGGCGTGTCGCCCTGGCTCGACGGGCTGGGTGTTTTTTGCGCCTCCGTCTTGATCTGGGTCGAGGCGGCCGCAGTGCTGGGGTTTTTCCTGCAGGACCGCCGTCGCTTCCTGGTCTTGGCGGCGGCCGCCATTTCCGCGCTCTTGGCCTGGCTTGCGAGCGACGGGATCGGTCTGGTTTACTTCCGTCCGCGCCCGTTTGCGGCGCTCGCCGACGCGCAGCTCTTGATCAGCAAGTCGCCGCTCGATAAATCGTTTCCGTCGGATCACGCGACCATCGCCTTTGCCCTGGCCTTCGCCGTGTACCAGGCCGACCGCCGCTGGGGCGGCGCGTTGCTGGCGGTCGCCGCCGTGATCGCCGCGGCTCGCGTCTTTGTCGGCGTCCATTATTTTTCCGACATTGTCGCCGGCGCGTTTCTGGGCATGATCGTCGCTTTCATTGTCCATCGGCTGATTCATAAAATTTTGCACACGAAACATCACCAACTTATTAAAAATCCGCCGCGGGTCGGGGATGCGGCGCGACACTAGATGAACTGCGGATCATCCTTATGAAAAAACTCATCAGCACTATCGTCTCGCTGGTCGTCATTCTTGCCATCGGCGCGGCCGCCTACGAGGCGTATTTGAAAAAACCGGCCGCCAATGCTTTGACCGAACCGATCGTGATCGGCAACGGGATGACGACCGCGCAGATCGCGGACATTTTGAAAAAGTCCGGCGTTATTTCTTCCAATGCCGTCTTTACGGCCGTGGCCGACCTGACCGGGAAGTTCAAGGATTTTCATGCCGGAACGTTCATGTTCAAAGAAGGCATGTCCGCCTTTGACGCGCTGAAGACGCTTTCCGTCCAGGCGCAGCCGGAGATCAGCATCACGATCCCCGAGGGGTATGGTCTGCGCGAGATCGGCGACCGCTTGGCCAAAGAAAAGATCATCGGCGCGAGCGCCGACTTGTTCAAAGTCACCGGCGAGCCGGCGAAGATCGGCGGCTTCGACGCGGCGTTGGCCAACGATTATCCGTTCCTTGCCTATAAGCCGGTAAAAAACGGCTTGGAGGGATACCTGTTTCCCGATACCTATCGTTTTTACGCCGCCACGCCGGCGGCAACGGTGGTGCGGCGCATGCTCGACGGCTATGCGGCCAAGGTCGGCACGCTGGCCCAGCCGCCCGATTATGCGACGCTGATCATCGCCTCGCTCATCGAACGCGAAGTAAAAGATCCGGCCGATCGGGCCAAGGTCGCCGACATCATCAAGCGCCGGCTGGCACTGGGCATGCCGCTGCAGTTTGATTCGACGGTCAATTATGCCACCGGGAAAAGCTCGCCGTCCGTTTCGTCGAACGATCTCGCCGTCGACTCATTGTGGAATACTTATAAGCATACGGGCTTGCCGCCGACGCCGATCTGCAGTCCGGGACTGGATTCGATCAAAGCCGCGCTCGCGCCGACGGCCAATAAGTACCTTTATTTTTTGACCACCGCCGACGGCACGGTCATCTATTCCAAAACCCTCGAAGAGCATAACGCGGCCAAGGCGAAGTACCTAAAATAAGAACCAAGGACCAAGAACCCGCACACCAGAGCAAAAGCTCGGTGCGGGACAAACCAATTTCCAAGACGAATTCCACCATGAAAAAAATCGCCGGATTAATTTTTGCCATCGTATTTTTTCTCCAGGCCGCTCCTGTTCTGGCGAGCGATTTTTCTTCGTTCAACCAGCAGATCAGGATCGGTCCGATCTCCGTCTTCACCGTTCAAGAAACGATCAGCGTCGATCTGCCCGATCAGCGGCACGGCATTTTCCGCGACATTCCGGTCAAGTACTCAACCGGCGCCGGAAATCCTTTTGATCTGCGGGTAAAAATCCTGTCCGTCACCGACGACAGCGGCCATGCCTTGAACTATACGGTGTCGCGCGTCGGCGACATGGAAGAGGTGAAGATCGGCGATCCGAATATTTTTGTCACCGGTCCGGTGACCTATGTCCTCACCTATACGGTGTCGCGCGCCCTGCTGTACCTGAACGATCACGATGAGCTGTATTGGAACGTGATCACCGAACCGTGGGGCGACCTGGGCATGCCGGAGCGGATAAATACCACGGTCATTTTGCCGGGAACGGTCAAGGCGGCCGACATAAAAACCAAGTGCTTCACCGTTTTGGGCTCGACCGACCCCGGCGATTGCGTGCAAAGCACCGAAGACAACGCCGCGCAATTCAGCGCGACCGGCGGCAAGCCGCTCACGATCGTCGTCGGCTGGCCGAAGAACGTGGTGGCCGCGCCGGCGCCGGTGCAGCAGATAATCGATTGGCTCGCCGATAACTGGATCGTTTTTTGGCCGATCGTCGTGGCGGCGGGCATGTTCCTCTTGTGGTGGAAGCGCGGCCGCGATCCCAAGCCCGAGGGGTCGATCGTCGTTCAATATGAAGCGCCGGATGGCGCCAATCCGGCCGAGCTCGGCGTCTTGTTCTCCCAGCGGACCGACATGGTCGACATTACGGCCACGATCATTCATTTGGCGGTCAAAGGCTATTTGAACATTGTCGAGTC
>JAHFIF010000092.1 GCA_023246535.1 bacterium | reverse complement strand
GCTGCTGCCGGAAGACCTGCACGGCGCCTACGCCGAAAGAGAATAAAATAAAAAAAAGACGGATGAGCTGGCGCCAAGGCTCATCCGTTTTTCGTTGCGCGTTCGTTCAAAGGGCGATCGTCATTCCTTCGTAAGCGGCGGCGGTTGGGATCCCGGAAAGCGTCTGTACTTCGCGGGCGATCGAGGCGACGTGGGCGTCGGAGGCGTCGGGGTTGTGGTGGAAGGTGACAATCTGGTCCGGTTGGGCTTTTTTGCCGACGGCGGCGACGTAGTTGGGTTCGGAGTGTCCCCAGTTGAGTTTGGGAACGCCCTTGCGCCCTTCGTATTCGTCCCGGTCGTATTCGCAGTCTTGGATCCAGACGTCGGCGCCGGAAACCAGTTCAACAAGCGGCGGGTCGGGAATGGCGAAGTTCTCGTTGTCGGTCGAGTAGACCGCGCTCGCGCCGCCAAATTCCAGGCGGTAGCCGTAGGTCTCTTGCGGGTGATTGAGGCGGCGGCAAATGATCTTGATCTCGCCCTCAGGGGTCGGGATGACGATCGTTTGCCGGTCGCTCACGGTGTGGAACTTCATGGCCAGGCCTTCTTGCTGGACCTTTTTGAATTCCATCGGGAACTTCGGCACTTCCATCTGGTTGCTCAACACGTTCTTGAGCGGGGTCTTCCAATTGACACCGCCCCAAAAGTTCATTGTGCCGCGCGCTTTCGTGTTCGACAGATAGATGGGGGCGAAGAACGGGTGGCCTTGCACATGGTCCCAGTGGACGTGCGAGACGAGAAAGGTCGCGTCGAAGGTTCCTGTCTTGAGAATTTCCGGCATGAGCGCATTTCCCAGTTCGCGCAGGCCCGTGCCCATGTCGAGGATGACGAGCTTGCCGCCGGCGCGCACTTCCACGCAGCTGGTGTTGCCGCCGTAGGTGGAAGTGGCGTGCCGCGGCTGCGAGGCCAGCCATGCGTCCAGGGTCTCCGCGGTGACGCCCGCGTCAAAGGCTGCGCGCATGAGTCGATGCATTTTTTGATCGACCAAGGCAGGGGAGAGCGGCGCGGGGATCGAGCCGCGAACGCCCCAGAACTTCACGGTCATTCGATTTTGTGTCATGGCCGGCTCCTTTGCTTCGGTTGTCAGGGATCTATTGCCAAGATATAACGGACTGTGATATTGTACAACTAGTGTTAATAACCATTAGACAAATCTTAGGTCTCACCTAAGTCTTAGATGAGACCTAAGACAAACAATATGGAAACGCCGAAAAACGTTTTAAAACAGCTGGGGCTTTCGGAAGCGGAGATCAAAATATATTTGGCGCTGACCTCGCGCGGCGCGCTCACGGCCAGCGAACTGACCAAGGCGGCGCATCTTAAGCGTCCGACCGCTTATTACGCGCTGCGTTCGCTCAAGGAGCACGGGCTGGTCAAAGCCGGCAATGCCGCCGGCGTCGAGCGTTTTCAGGCCGAGCCGCCGCAGCGCCTGGAGGCGATGGTCGCGGTCCGCGAAAAAGAATTGTCGGCGCTCGCCGCCGAGGTGCGCGGCATCATTCCTGAATTGCTGAAGAACAAAGCGATCGATTCCGGTTTGCCGGCGGTATCCTTTTACGAAGGCGAAGAGGCGATGAAGCAGGCGATCATGGAAACGGTCTATTGCCGCGGCCGGCATATCGATTCGATCGCGCCGTCGGATAATTTTTTCTGGCAGGTCGGGCAAGCTTTTTCCGCCGGCTACATTGCCGAGCGGGTCGCGCGCAAAATCACCACGCGCAACTTGTGGGAAAAACCGCTCGAGCCGCGGATCATGACGCGCTCTTACGAAGGGATCTCCCAGGTCCGGATCCTGCCGCAGGAAATGATCGGGAAATTCCGCAGCACGGTTTTCCTCTACGACGACACGGTCATGTACATTTCCTCGAAGGACAACGGCTACGTGCTGGTCGTCAAGTCGGCCGAGCATTACGAAATGATGAAAGCGATCTACGAGACCCTGTGGGCAAAGTCCGAGGTCGCGAAATAAAGTTTTTAAGAAGCAAAGCTCAAGAACCAAAAAAGCGAGACAATGCGTCTCGCTTTTTAAAATTCGGTTTGAAACTTATTTCGAATTTAAAACTTTGAATTGGCGGCGATCGATGAGCCGATCGCTTGCAGGCTGGTGGCCGGGGAGGGGTCGTTGATCTCGGCCATGGTCTGTGCGTTCACGATCGACGCGACCAGCTGATCGCCCTGATCGATCGCGCTCATGAGCGCGGGCGGCGGGACGCGGCCGTATTTTTCCAATTCCGCCACCTGCGATTTGATCACCGAGAGCTGGGCGGCGAATTCCGCGGCCGCCGTTTTCAGTTTGTCGAGATCGTCCGCCGTCGCCGGTTTGGCCGCGTGGTGCGCCGGCGCGACAATTGCCGGCACGGCCGCCGTCTCGGTGTTGGCGCCCGCGAGCGAGCCGGTCGTGGAAACCGCAATGGCCCCGACGCCCAGGAGCGCCGCATAGCTAAGGAAGGGGTGGAGATGTTTTTTCAACACGGAACGCTTCGTCTTTTTCATATGCAATGATTATACCTCATCCGCTTGCGCCATAAAACCCCCGGCTTGAATCGACCAAAGTTTTTTGTAGACGCCGCCGCGTTTTTTTACGAGCATGGCGTGCGTTCCTTCGTCGATGATCTTCCCGTTCTCCATGACGATGATCCGATCCATCTTGGCGATCGTCGAGAGGCGGTGGGCGATGACGATGACCGTTTTGTCGCGCATCAGTTCTTCAAGCGCTTGCTGGATGAGCATTTCGGATTCCGAATCAAGCGACGAGGTGGCTTCGTCGAGGACCAAAACTGGCGCGTTTTTTAGAATGGCGCGGGCAATGGCGACGCGCTGGCGCTGGCCGCCCGAGAGCTTGATGCCGCGCTCGCCGACAAAAGTGGCATAACCCTCGGGCAGGGCGCTGATGAATTCGTGGCAGTGGGCTTTCTTGGCCGCGGCCATCACGTCTTTTTCCGTTGCGTCGCGTCGGCCGTAGCGGATGTTATCGAGAAGCGAGCGGTGGAACAGCATTGGGTCCTGCGGGACGAGGGCGACCGCGTCGCGCAGGCTCTCCTGCGTCACCTTGGCGATGTCTTGCCCGTCGATCAAGATCTTGCCGCCCGAGACGTCGTAGAAACGGAATAGCAGCTTGACGATGGTCGATTTGCCGGCGCCCGAGGGGCCGATGAAGGCGATCTTCTCACGCGGCTTGATGCTCAACGAAAAGTCGGGGAGAATGGTGCGCGTTTCGTTATAGTTGAATTTTACGCGGTCAAAAACGATCGCCCCGTCCTTGATCTCAAGCTTTTTGGCTTTGGGCGCATCGACAATGTCGTAAGGCGCATTCATGATATCGATCATCTCCTGCGCGTCGGCCGTGGCTTCGCCGAGCGTGCGGAAAACGCTGCTCAATCCCCAGAGCGTCTGCCAGACGCCGGCCATCAGCATTTGCAGGAGGACGAAATCGCCGACCGAAAAATTTCCCTTTTCCCAAGCGCCGATCGCCAGATACATGACCGAGATTTCGGCGGAGGCGAGAAAGACCACCTGAACAAAGGTCATGTAAACCTGCATGTCCCAGGTTCGCGTCCGTAGCCGTTTGAGTTTGTCCAAGACCTTCCTGACCAAGCTTTCTTCGTGGCTGTAGGCGGGGAACAGCTTGACGTTGAGCGAATTGGCGATCGAATCGGCAAGGACGGCGGTCGCCTCGGAATCGGCGGCGGCGCGTTTCTCGCGGCGCTCCATCAGCTTTTGGTTGAAAGCGTAATTAACGACGGCGATCGCGATCATCCAAACGGCCATGATGAGCGCGATAAAACGGTTCTTCGTCCAAATGATCGCGATCGATCCGATGAAGGTCACGAACAGGGGAATGATGTTATAAATGAAAGTGTCGGCGATCGCCTCAAAGGCGTAAGAAAGGCGTTGGATCTTCCGCACCAGGCCGCCGGAAAAATTATTGGCGAAAAATTGGTAGGAATGCCGCGTCAGGTGGCGGAACGCCCGTTCGGTCAGGTCATTCATCACTTTCGGCTGGAAACGGTTGCTGATCAGTTCGCTCACCGAGCGCACGATCACGCGCCCGTAATAAACAACGGCCAGGAGCGCCAAGATGCCGACCAAAAGCGGCCGCTTGTCGGCCGCGTCGCCGCCAAGGACGTCGATGAAATTCTTGTAAAGCAGCGGCGAAGCCAGGTCGCTCAGCTGTTTGAGGGTGTAGAGCGCGACCATCCCGACGGCCTGCCACTTATAGCGGCCCGTCTGTTCCAGGAATATTCCGGCGATGGTGAATTTTTTTTCTTTCTTTACCATGTTGGTTATTTTCTTTCTGCGACAATGACGTTGGGGACTTGGACGATGCTGTTCATGCTTTCTTCGTAGCTGCCGGCGCGCAGGGAAAAACCGGTCGAGGTGCCGCCGTCGAGGTTGAGTACATTATTCCACTTCACGCCGGTCTTCGCCAGAAGCTGCGCCAGATCGACGAAGGAAATATTGTCTTCGGGAACCGTTCCGACGTAAACGTTGGCGTCTTTGTCGAGGCTGATCACCGTCCGGCGCGCGGCGTGTTTGTCCTTGAAGCTCGCGATCGGCGCGCCGTTCTTGATCAATAACGGATAGCTTTGCGCCGATTCTTTTATTTCGGCGAGATCGAGCTTGCCAGTCGTCGTGTCGATGATCGAA
>JAHFIF010000091.1:993-4687 GCA_023246535.1 bacterium | reverse complement strand
TCAACAGAAAGGTCATGAGCGTCCCGGTAATGAGCGCCAAAAGAGCGACATAGAGCATGATCTCGATCACCGTGGCGCCGCGGCGCGTCATCATCATATGAAGGCCCAATCAGTGAGTAAGACCTGTTCTTGAATACTCGCCGTCCGATTGGGTGCCGGATGCCAGGTGACCACCACGTCGACTTTAACCGTATCGGTGTCGACCGAGGAAATCGTCACGACTCGCGTAAAGCCGTTGGCCGAATCCGAAGTTCCGGAATAAATCCACATGATCGGCGCCGTGCCGCTGATCGCCAGCCCGTGCGCGCCAATCGTGAGCGCCGACCAAGCGCGGTCGCTGATCGAAATTGACGCCTGAATTCCCTCTTCGGCAATGGAGACGGCCTGCATTTCCAAGGTCATCTCGGAGACGGCCCGTTCCGTCATCGTCGTCATGCCGGCGGTGGCGGTCACCAACATGACCATGGCCGCGACCGCGAACATGATCTCGACCATCGATTGTCCGCGGCGATGTTTGGTCATTGCGAGATGGCTCCGCTTGAGTAGATCGTGACGACCGAAGTTCGGACGCCGTTATTGACCGTGATCGTGCCGGTGGCGGACGGCGCGCCGGTTTGCTTGGCAAAAACGACCTCGGTCACCCCGGTGAAGGTGATGTAATTCGGATAAGGCATGACCGTGTCATAAGCCGTCTGTCGCGCGGCGTAGGAGGCGCCGCGAAACATGGTCAAATTTCCATTGGCGAGCGAGACGCCATGGCTGGTATTGCCTTCGCTCGCGAGCGCGCGCTGTTCGGCGGCGCGCAAATACGAAACCATGGTTTCGCTCACCACCGTTACCTCGCGATTTTTGATGAAATTGATCGAAATGATCACGACGACGCCCAGCAGCAGCAAGGTAACGGCCAGTGCGATCGTGATCTCGATCAAGGTAAAACCCGGGCGTCCTTTCATAAAATTACCGGTGAATGCCTTCGGTCAGCTTGTAGATGGGGGTAATGACGGAAATGGCGACGAAGCCGACGACGACGCCGAGGACGAGGAGCAGGACCGGTTCGATGATCGCGGTCATGTTGCCGACAATGCCGTCGATCTCCTTATCGTAAAAATCCGCGATGTACAAAAGCGAAGCGTCCAGTTTGCCGGTCTTTTCGCCGACCTTGATCATGCGCTCGACGATCGACGGAAAAAGTTTCGGCTTGCGCGCCAAGTACTGGGCAATGCTTTCGCCCTGCTTGCTCATGTTCTGCGCAATATCAAGAAGTTCTTTGCGATAAACCAAACTGCCCATGCTGGCAGCGGTAATTTGCAGCGCCCTGACAATGTCGACGCCGGAAGCCAGCAAGGTGCCGAGGATCTGCGAGAAACGCGTCAGCTGGGCGAACTGTTCCAATTTCCCGAAAACCGGGATCGAGAGCATGACCCGGTTCACGGCAAAACGAAAACCCTTTACCGCCAGCATCGCGCGGAAACCGAGCACCAAGCCGACCAAGCCGATCGCGATATAAAGACCGTTCTTGACCGCGAAATGCGAGAAGTCAAAAAGGAATTGCGTGGTGGGCGGCAAGGTCACTTTGAGCGAAATGAAGATCGGCAGCAACTGCGGCAAAGTAACGAAAGTAAGGAACCCTGCCACGCCCAAGGTGCCGGCCAAAACAATGGCCGGATAAATGAGCGCGCCGCGCACTTTTTGTTTGAGCGTATCGGCCCGCTCCAATTGAACGGCTAAATATTCAAGATTCTCCGAAAGTTTGCCGCTCTCTTCCCCCACCCTGACCAAGCTGGTGAACAGGTCGTCGAAGATCTTCGGGTAAAGCGCCATGGCCGAAGATAAAAATTGGCCGTTCTCCACCTCTTTCACGATTACGGACAGCACCTTGCGGAACTTGGGCATCTTCGTTTGGCTGCCGATCTCTTCGAGCGAATCCTTAAGCGGCAAGCCGGCGTGGATCATGATCGCCAAATGTTTGGCGAAGAGCATCTTCTCCTTGGTCGGCACGCCGCCGTAGACCTTGTTGTTGACCTTTTTCGGTTTGATCGGTTTGGCTGGCATGAAGGGATTATTCTTGAATGACACGCAAGACCTCGGCGACCGAAGTAATGCCGGTCCCGGCCTTGGCAAAACCGTCCTCAAGCATGGTAGTCATGCCCAAACGGATGGCTGCCGTTCGGATGGCGTCGGAACTTGCCTTGCTCACGATCAGATCGCGAATTTCTCCTTTCACTTCCAACACTTCGTAAATGCCGACGCGGCCGCGATAACCGGTGTTGACGCAGGCCTTGCAGCCTTTGCCGACAAAGAACTTTTTGGTCGACTTCCAGGCCTTTTCCGAAATGACCGCCTGCAGCCGCTTGCCTTCCGCCTCGGTCATTTTGTATTCGACAGTGCAATCCGGGCAAAGTTTGCGCACCAAGCGCTGGCCGATGGCGATGTTCACGGTCGAGGCGACGAGATACGGCTCAATACCCATGTCGAGAAGGCGCGGCAGCGTGGTGGCGGCGTCGTTGGTGTGCAGGGTTGAGAGCAGCAAGTGGCCGGTCAGCGCGGCGTTGACCGCGATCGAAGCGGTTTCGTTGTCGCGGATCTCGCCCACCATGATGATGTTCGGGTCTTGCCGCAAAATGGAACGCAGCCCCATGGCGAAGGTAAGTCCGGTGGCCGCGTTCGTTTGAATTTGCGTGATGCCGCCGATCGAATACTCGATCGGATCCTCAACGGTGGTAATGGCGATGTTCGGCGTGTTCAGCATTTGTACCAGCGTGTAAAGCGTGGTTGTTTTGCCGGAACCGGTCGGACCGGTGGAGAGGATCATGCCGTGCGGGCGGCGAATATAAAGTTCGACCAGCGCCTTGTCCCGGTCGGCCAAACCCAACTCGGCCAAGGTCAGCGCCTTGAGCTGCGAGACCAAAAGCCGCAGCACGGCGTTCTCGCCATGGTAGGCGGGAATGATGGAGACGCGCAGGTCGACCGGCACCTTGTCGATCACCACGCGGAAGCGTCCGTCTTGGGCGGCCTGGTGTTCGTCGGTGCGCAGACCGCTATGCACCTTGATCGTCGTAATCACCTGGTTCAAAAGAACCTTGGGCAAAACAAAGATGGTGGCCAAAACGCCGTCGATGCGGAAGCGAACGTCCATTTCCGCCTCCGTCGGGTCGATGTGGATGTCGGAGGCGTGCATGAGGTACGCCTGCTCGATGATATAATCGACCAGCTTGGTGATCGACACGTCGCCGGTCGTCATCACCTCGATCTCGCTCTGGCGCGTGCCGACCTTTTTCGGCGTATCGTCGGGCTTAACGACTTCTTCGGGTTTTTTAAGTTCTCGCTTGGCCATGCGTGCTTTGATTAGTTATGGTATTTTACTACATATTAAGCTGAAGCGCTAACCTATGTCCGGTTTCATTCTTGTGAACAAGCCCGTCGGGCCAACCTCGCACGACATTGTCGACCGCGTGCGCCATATGTCGGGGGTCAAAACCGTCGGCCATGCCGGCACGCTTGACCCGTTTGCGAGCGGCTTGCTCATTATCGGCGTCGGCCGCGAAGCCACGCGCGAATTTGTGAAATTGGTCGGTCTGGACAAGCGCTATCGCGCGGTTTTACGCCTCGGCGCGACGTCTGACACTGACGATAGAACCGGCGCCATCTCCGTCACCCCAGCGAAAGCCGGGGTCCAGATAATACAAAACGAATT
>JAHFIF010000091.1:0-983 GCA_023246535.1 bacterium | reverse complement strand
GAATTTCTGGATTCCAGCTTTCGCTGGAATGACAAATTAGAAGCCGTTCTGAAGAAATTCACCGGCAAAATCCAGCAACTGCCCCCGGTTTATTCGGCAAAAAAGATCAAAGGCAAAAAAATGTACGAGCTGGCGCGCGAAGGAAAAACCTTTGACCGGCAACCGGTCGAGGTCGAGATCTATTCGATCGACACCGTCAATTACTCCCCGCTCTCTGCTCCCCACTCCCTTATTTTAAATATCCATTGCTCGTCGGGTACTTATATCCGCGCGCTGGCCCGCGATATCGGCGAAGCGTTGGGTTGCGGCGCCTACCTTGAAGAGCTGGAACGGACGGCAATTGGACCGTTCAATATCAACGAAGCGGTGCCAGCCGATGATCTAAAGGTGGACAACTGGGAAAAGCACCTGATTTCGCCCAACCAAGCGATTGACCGTTGCCAGAGCAGGGGCGGCGTGCTAGGGTGGAAATAGTCATAATGATTCATCCGGACCAGACTCCCCTCGCAATGATTTCTGCAATTTTAAACCAAAAAGAACTTGCAGGTGCCATAAACGCGTCGGGTTTCGCGTCCTCGAAACCCTATGTTAGCAATTGTTTATATTTTGCTCGGGGCGGCCGCGGGAACGGTCGCCGGTTATTTAATTAGACAGTCGATCGCCGCCAAGCGCACGGCCTCGGCCGAAGCCACGGCGGAAAAGATCGTTGCCGAAGCCAAAGGCAAAGAACAACAGCTCTTGCTCGAAGCCAAAGAACGCTCGATCAAGATCCTCGACGACGCCAAGCGCGAAGAGCAATCGCGCCGCGTTGAAATTTCCGAACTCCAAAAAAAGATGGAAAAGCGCGAGTCGCTCTTCGACCAGAAGATCCTCGAACTGCAGAACGAACAGGCCAAGATCGTGGAAAAGGAAAAGCAAATTGACGCGACCAAGGCGCGGCTCGATGGCATGGCCGCTGAAGAGATGAAAAAGCTTGAATCGGT
>JAHFIF010000090.1 GCA_023246535.1 bacterium | reverse complement strand
AATTCGTTTGCGTCACCGGCGTTTCCTGGAGCGGCAAGTCGTCGCTCGTCGACGACGTGCTGTGCAAAACGCTCTCCAACCGTTTTTACGGTTCGCGGATGAAGCCCGGGAAGAACAAGGGGATTGTCGGGCTGGAGTGGATCGACAAATTCATCACCATCGACCAATCGGCGATCGGCCGCACGCCGCGCTCCAACCCCGCCACCTACACCGGTATTTGGACGTGGATCCGCGACCTTTACAGCCAAACGCCGGAAGCGCGCGTGCGCGGCTACAAGCCGGGGCGCTTTTCCTTTAACGTCCCCGGGGGGCGCTGCGAAAATTGCGAAGGCCACGGCATGATCGCCATTGAAATGCATTTTTTGCCGACCGTGTGGGTGCGCTGCGACATTTGCAAAGGCCGCCGCTTCGACCGTGAAACGCTGGAAGTGAAATACAAGGACAAGAGCATTCACGACGTGCTCACCATGACCGTTGAGGACGCCGACGAATTTTTCCGCGACATTCCGGTGATCCACGACAAGTTGAAAGTGATGAAAGAGGTTGGCTTGGGCTACGTTGAATTGGGCCAGCCCGCGCCGCAGCTTTCCGGCGGCGAAGCGCAGCGCATCAAGCTGTCTTCGGAACTGGCCAAGCGCGGCACCGGCCGGACATTGTACGTGCTGGACGAGCCGACCGTCGGCCTGCATTTTGAGGACGTGCGCAAGCTGGTTGAGATGCTGCAAAAATTGGTGGCCATGGGCAACAGCGTGCTGGTCATCGAACACAACTTGGACGTCATCAAGAACGCCGACTGGTTGATCGACATGGGCCCCGAAGGCGGGGACAAAGGCGGCACGGTCGTGGCCGAAGGCACCCCTGAAGAAGTCGCCCGCCGCGCCGGATCATTCACCGGCAAGTATTTGCGCAAAGTACTGGCGAAGAAATAAAGCCTCCGTTTGCTATGAACAGAATCGACGACGTGCTCAGGGACTTTAAGGAATTCGGTTATGTTGAAGAGTTAAAAAACATTTCTTCCTTGGCCGATAAATTCAAAAGGATCGCTGAAATCGTCGCTAAGGTAAATACGCTGAAAGCGGAAATATCCGAGCTTAGCCCCGACGAACAATTGTATTTGCGCCATGAGTTGCAGCGGAAAGGCGTTGATCTGGGGCTGTGCCCGTCTTTCTACATATTTTACTCGAACAAATATGGAAAGTTTCACCGCTATTGCCGGCAGGGCGCCGAACGGCAAACACATTGCGCCGGTGAAGAAAATGGCGCAGGGTGCGTAAAAAATTAATATTGGTTTGGTTGATTGTGGTGGATGGAAACCAGCGGCGGCCATTGACAAAGGCCGCCGTTTTTGGTATATTCTTCGGTCAAAATTGCCGCGGGCAATTTGATCAGATTTTGTGACGGACCTTCAAAACGAGAGGAAAACAATGGCTGAAAAGACAAAGAGAAAGCGCTACCACGTTTACGATCGTCGTTCGGCGCGCGGCGCGGTCAAACGGCTCTCACGGACCAACTCCGAGGTCATGATCGCCTGTACGGGCGCCGGCGCTGGCGTTGCCGATCTGGTGTGGGGTGTTCCGGGCGTCAGCCCGATGTATGCGGGGTTTCACCTGCCGTACGGCAAGAGCCTGTTCGACAGTTACGCCGGCTATCACTGGAAAGAAATGACCGGGCAGGGGAATTGCTGCTTTGACGCGGCGCTTACCATGGCCCACTCTTCGTACTTCATCGCGCAAAAGTCGTGCGCCAACAAGGGCGAACTGGGAAAGAACGCCATCGGCGTCGGCCTCACCGCCGTAGCCGTAACCGACGTCCACAAGAAGGGCGGGACGCGTTGCTTTGCCGCCGTGCGGACCGATGCCGGAATTTGGACGGTCGCCATCACCTTGCAACAAGGCCATCTGGGCCGGGTCGGTGACGGACACGTTTGCGACATCGTCGCCCTCAACCTGGCGCTTTTCGGCGCCGGTTTGCCGGTCATTCCCTTTGCCGCCGACGGGCTTGGCCTGGAATCGGACGAGATCGAAGGAACGATCCTGGTCCCCAAGCCGCTCACCGTTCCCTTTGTCGACGCCGACGATTTCATCGACATCTACATCGATGAAAAAGGCGTGGCGACGCCGCTCGGCAGCCTGCCGGCCGATTTTTTCCAACGGTTGGCCGTCTTTCCGGGAAGCTATGCGCCCGAACACTTCGCCCATGACGAGATCGGCATGCACGTGCTGCGTTCGACGGGCCGCAAGGTGGTCTACGAAATGACCGTCGGCCACGTGAGCAAAGAGGCGAGCGTCGAGGAGATCATTGCCAGATCCGCACAATTTCGCGGACGCTGGCCGGTCATTGTTCGTCGCGGTGCCGGACGCTTCGTCGACAAGTCGTCGTCTTACCGCGGGGCGCATTTCATTTGCGGCTACGACGTGGCGGCACAGATCCTTAATCCGGACTGGTATCCGGAAGGGCTCGATGCCGCGCTCGGCCTGTTGGACGAACGCAAAGTCCGCGTCTACGTCATGGATCGCCGCGACAAAGACGGCGCGGTTAAAACGGTCGACGACTTGCGGGTCGCGGAAAAATGGAAGCATCTTTTCGCCGGCGTGCCCAGCACCCAAGACATCAGTTCAAGCGCCTTGCGCCACGCTCGCGCGCAAAACAAGTAAGGACTGACAAGATCGACATTTGGCGGTAACATGGACACTGATCCGGTTACCGCCTTTATTTTTCAGCAAATCATCAGGCTTTTGATGGGTTGGCTCCGCAGGCCTGACCCAAAGCAAAAATTCCGCCCGCCTGCCGCCGGCTGGCGCGGGTGGAATCACCGCCACGACGAGGTACCGAGGAGTTTGCGCGCTGGGGAGGGTGATCGTAAGAGGGAGGGACGTGCATAAACGTTAAAAATTAATATTTAATGTTTAATACCCGCCCCTCCCTCTTACACGTAATCGTCGTTCAATCTAACACGTAACGCCGCCCAATATTGATTGGATTCCCGCCTTCGCGGGAATGACAAAGAGAGATCGAAATTCAACATTCGGCACAACCCCATGATCCCAAAAGAAATTACAATCCAAAACAAATATCTCCCGGACAAGCCGGGCGTGTATTTGTATCGCGACAAAACCACCAAGGTCATTTATGTGGGCAAAGCGACGTCGTTAAAGCGCCGCGTGAGTTCGTATTGGACGGGGGCGAAGGACGCGAAGACGACGGAACTGCTGACGCACATTGCTTCCATTGAATACATTGTCTGCGGTTCGGTGCTTGAGGCGCTGGTGCAGGAGGCCAACCTTATCCGCCGCTGGCAGCCCAAGTACAACATTCTGGCGCGCGACGATAAAAGCTTTTTGTACGTCGCCTTTACCCGCGCCGAGTTCCCGCATCCGGTGCTGCTCCGCGGCTACGACCTGGCGCGCGAATCAAAGCACAAATATTTGGCGACCTTTGGGCCGTTCATTCAAACGGCGGCGCTTAAGGCGGCGCTGGAAATTTTGCGGCGCATTTTTCCGTTCTCGTATTGCGAGCCCAACCAAAAGCGGGCGTGCTTTGATTTTCATATTGGCAAATGCCCGGGCGTTTGCATTGGCACGGCCGACAAGGCCGAGTATCGCGAGAATATTGCCAACCTGATCAAATTCTTCAAAGGCGAATCGGCGGCCATCATCAAGGACGCGAAAAAGAAAATGGCGGCCGCGGCCAAAGCGGAAGATTACGAAGCCGCCGCGCAATACCGCAATCGCATTTACAACCTGACCCACGTGCGCGACATGAGCATCTTAACGCGCGAAGCCGCGCCGCAAGAATTCGTCGACGTCTTCGGCCGCATCGAGGGCTATGACATTTCCAACATTGGCGGCGAACATGCCGTGGGCAGCATGGTGGTTTTTGAGGACGGCTTGCCGAAGAAAAGCGCTTACCGCATTTTTCACATTAAAGAGGTCGAGGGCGCCAACGACGTGGCTTCGCTTTCCGAAGTCTTGTCCCGCCGCGTCCGCCACGACGAGTGGAAGCGGCCGGACATCATTTTGATCGACGGCGGCCGCGGGCAGCTCAACGCCGTCATGCCCATCTTTGAAAAAGCCGGTTGGAACATGCCGGTCTTCGGCATGGCCAAAGGTCCCGACCGCAAGAATGACGAGGTCATTCCCGCCGACCCCGGCGATTGGGAACTCAAACGCATCATCGAAAGCCAAAAACAACTCTTCGTCCGCGTCCGCGACGAAGCGCATCGGTTTGCCATTTCAAAGTACCGCGCCCGGCACCGCAAAGCGCTGGTGGAATAAGCATGATTGACGCGCGGCTATAATCTGTGTAGTCTTCAACTGGATTTGGTCGATTTATTTTGGAGGAAAAGATGAAAACATCATTGACGATCCTGGTTTCCGCCCTGCTGGCCGCGTCCTGTGACGGAGGTCGGGAAGACCGTCTAAGAGCGGAGCAGTACGAGCGCGACAATCCGCCAATGAAAATTGACAAAGTGCGGTGGAACATTGTCGAGGTCCGTTCCAATTCGCTGATGGCGCAACAGTTTCAGGGGCGCGAAGGAAACGTCGTGGCCGGCGGCGTAGCCGGACTTGGCGCGGCGGCGCTGTTAGGGAAAACGACGCCGTTGGGGCTTGCGGCCGGCGCAGCGCTGGGTGCTGGCGTGGGCGCCGTCTTGCCGCAACAAACGCTAGCGAATGAAAAGATCGCTTGCGCGGTCTATGCCACC
>JAHFIF010000089.1 GCA_023246535.1 bacterium | reverse complement strand
AACACAAGACCTTCGAGGAAATTAAGCAGAAGAACAAAGATTAAAGGGTCTGAAAGACCCAACTGTCGAAGCCCTAGGGACAAATCTGTTTGCGCACTGCAGCCGGAACGTCGCTGCCAAAAGTATGGTCGAGGCAGCGGCCGCGCCAGAACCACCCGTCGCCGAACCAAGCAAGGCAGCGGACGTACAGCTTGCCATCGGCACGGAGATAGATCGTGCCCCAGAAGAAAATCCCCCTCTCCTTCTTCCATTCTTCGGGGATCTGGTCGGGATGGGCGAGGTACCAATCCAGTTGATTGGCGTTCTCGACCAGCTGACCGGAAAGCGCCTCGCGCAGGTCGTTGCCGAACATGCAACCGCCGTTCTTCTGGCCGTCAGCGAGATAAGGACCGATTGCATTTCGATCGAACGTTATTTCGCCGCCCTTTTGGTGGTGCGCGACCGTCCACCCATTCGGACAGAACGGGTCGGCGTCAAGATCGACGATGCGGTTTTTCTCATTACGAGCCGCGACCGCCAACCTGATCGTCGCGCGAAGAATCGGTCGCCCTTCGTCAGTCGACAGTAAATGAATATCCTTCTCCGTTCCTCCGGCGGCCTGCATCTCGGCATACAAACCGCTGATGATGTTCGAGCCCAGGCCCATTCCCGAAACGATAGCAGGGACATCTCTCTTAGACATTCCGGTACCTTCTTTTCCGCCCTTGGCTTGCCCCTCATCTCAGCACCACGCCGAGACCCCAGACTTGCCTATTTAAAAAGGACGCGTTTGATTTCCTTCTTACTTAAAAACCAAACGCGCGCTTTCCAAACTTTGACATATTAACATAGCACGATTTAGCCATTTTGTCAAGAATGTGCGCGAAACAATTTCCTTAATTTAGGCACCTTACCAAGGCTAAACCCCGGTAAAATTGACCCGCCTGCCGATAAACGCTAACGTGGATTGGTATGAAAACAGCCGAGGCGGTCACCGAGGGACATCCCGACAAAGTCTGCGACCAGATCGCCGACGCCATTTTGGACGCGTATCTTTTCCGCGATCCGGCGGCGCGCGTCGCCGTTGAGGTTTTTGGTTCGCACGGCCTCGTGGTCGTGGGCGGCGAAGTGACCAGCGAAGCGCAGGTCGACGTCGAAGCCGTGGCGCGCAAAGTTTACGCCGACATCGGTTATGCCGACGACATCGAGGTGCTGGCCAATTTGCACCGGCAATCGCCGGAGATTGCCGCCGGCGTCAACCTCGGCGGCGCCGGCGACCAAGGGATCATGCACGGCTATGCGACCGCCGAAACCAAAGAGATGATGCCGCGCGCGTTCGTCCTGGCGCAAAAACTAAGCCAAGGGCTTGCCGACCTGCGTCGCCACGACCGGGACTTTGGCTGGCTTAAACCGGACGGAAAAACCCAAGTGACGATGGACGGCGGACGGATCGCCAATATTGTCGTCTCGGCGCAGCACGACCCGACCATTACCGCGGCGGCCATGAAACCGCTTTTGACCGCGGCGCTCGTCCGTCCGCTCGCGGGCGACCTGCCCGACGCCGCGATCATGGTCAATCCGGCCGGCAATTTTACCGAAGGCGGCTTTGTCGCCGACACCGGGCTCACCGGACGCAAAATAATCGTCGACGCCTACGGTCCGCACCTGCCGGTCGGCGGCGGCGCTTTTTCCGGCAAAGACGCCACCAAGGTCGATCGCTCGGCCGCCTACATGTGCCGCTTTGCCGCAAAAAACATCGTGGCCAACGGCTTGGCGAAAAATTGTTTTGTCTCGGTCGCCTACGCCATCGGCCGCGAGGCGCCGGTCATGCTCACGGCCAGAGGCGACGGCAGCAAAGACCTGACCGCCGTCCTCCAACGGCATTTTGATTTTCGCCCGCTCGCGATCATCGAACGTTTGCAATTGCGCCAGCCTATTTTCCAACGCACCGCCTGCTACGGCCACTTCGGCCGCGGCGGTTTTCCGTGGGAAGAGATCATTGTCTTATAGCAAAAAGACCCTCGATAAAGAGGGTCTTTTTTAATTTTTTGAAAAATTGCGATTTTGGATGCAGTGCGAGGAAGCGTCGAGGAAGTACCGGCGACGATGACGAAGCAATGCGCCAAAAGCGCGTTTTTTCTAGAGAACCGCTTCCTTCGCCTGTTTGGCGACGCGGAACTTAACAACGGTCTTGGCCGGGATCTTGATGGTGGCGCCGGTGGCCGGATTGCGGCCCATGCGCTCGGCGCGGTGGACCTTAACCAGCTTGCCCAAGCCAGGGAGGGTGAACTGGCCGTTCTTCTTCACTTCCTTGAGCGCGAGCTCAACCATCTTTTCGAGGAATGAATTAACGTCCTTCTTGGACAACCCGGTCGCCTCGGCGAGCGCGGCGATCTCTTGGCTCTTGGTCATTTTGGCCATATTGTTTTAGCGCGAATGCGCTGTGGATAATTATTACTACTAAAAAGTACCAGATTTATTAAGAAAACACAAAGACTTATGAACACCCCCGCCGCTAGAACGCCGGATCCTGTTTCCCGTCGACCGAGATCACAACCGCCTTCACGCTGGGAAATTGCTTTAGCGTCGACGTTATTTGCGATTTTATTTCCGCCGCGTCGCAGTTTCCGACCACGCCGTCCTTGATCCGTTTATCAAAATCAACGTGGACGACGCCGTTATCAAAGGTGAAAGAATTCACGCGCGTGCCGCCGCTGATCGAATTAAAGTAACCGGCATCAGCCTCGTTCCACGACAAGCCGGCGATCAACTCGTTGACCGCGTTTTTCATCATCGTTGAAGTCTTTGGCACCTCGCGGTAGAGCGGATACACGGAACCGCACTCGCTCGCCGCTTTACTCTTGTCGCTATTTCCAAAATAGATCCTGACCGCATGCTCAAGCACCATGGCATTCTGACCCAGCCCGGCGGCGGAGGCCGGCCGCGCCAACGCGACCGTCTCGTCCTGGCGCGCCACCGGCGCAATCGCCCAATAGACGCCGACGGCCGAAAGCAGCAGGAAACCGGTCAGCGACGAAACAAAGAGACCGGCCAATTTACGGAATGGAAAATGATAACGCTTTTTCTTATGTTTGGCCATAATTTTTTTATTACTTTAAATCATTATACCACTTTTTGGAAATACAAAAAACAGCCGAAGCGGCTGTTTTTTAAGACGTTATTTTTTGCTCTCGATCGTCACCTTGGTCATCACGTCGCCCACCGCGATCTTCGATACGACATCCATCCCCTTCGTCACTTTGCCGAAGATGGTGTACTGGGGCGGCAAACCGCTGCTTCCGGGCAGCATGATGAAGAATTGCGAGCCGTTGGTATTGGGGCCGGAGTTGGCCATGGCCACGATCCCCGGATCGTAATCGCGCGTTACCGCTTCATCCTTGAACTGATAGCCCGGGCCGCCGGTGCCGGTGCCGTTGGGGTCGCCGCCCTGGATCACGAAATTCGGAACAACGCGGTGAAAGGTCAGGCCGTCGTAAAAACCGCCTTTGGCCAATTCGATGAAGTTCGAGGCCGTGAGCGGCGCGTCCGGCAGCAGGTCAAAAACGATCGTCCCCTTGTTGGTCTCAATGACCGCTTCTTTGTTCGTTCGTTCGGCTTCGGGCAGGACGGTCGGCGGATTCCAGGTTTTCATAGTTGGTTTAGGATTAGTTATCGGCGAAGGGATCGGCGTTGGCGCTGGCGCGTTGACAGCCTGCTGTTCCGGCACGACGACCGACATGGCACTCTTGTCGAAACCAAGGTTAACGTCCGGCGCGGCGCCCGGTTCCGACGGCGAGACGGCCGGCCGCCCGGCGCATCCGGCGCCAAAAAGAATCAAACAAACGGAAATGGCAAATAATTTTTTCATAGACAACTAGCGTATAATAGAAACAGCCGCATGACAACTGTGAATAAAAGAATTTTTACGATCGCGCTCCTTGCCGCCGCGCTGGCGTTTGCCAGCTTCGCGCTTATTTTTTTGCGAACGCGAACGGAACCGCTTGCCCGACCCGCCGCCCAAAAAGAAACCGCTGCGAACCGGCCAAAACACTTGGCCACGCTCATGTCGCCGGCGTTTTATGATGAAGCATACAAAAACGCGCCGGCGGCGGTTATTGCGCCGCCCGACGCGGCCGGCGGCATCGTGAACCACCACCTGTTGGCGGCGCCGCTCTTGGCGCAATTTTTCGAAGGATTGAAAAACAAAAATATAAAACACCTCATTCTGGTCGGCCCCGACCACTTAAGCCGCGGCGCAAAATCGATCACGATTTCCGCCGCAACGTGGGGTACGGCTTACGGCGATCTGAAACCGAACATCGCTCTCATCAACGAACTTTCTTCTTCCGGCCTCGCGCATATTGAGGAATGGCCGTTTGATTACGAATTTTCCGTCGGCGGCCTGGTCACTTTTGCCAAACGCTCGCTGCCCGGCGCCGACATCGCGACGATCATATTGCGCGGCGCCGCTTCGGACGAAGCGCTCGCCAAACTCGCCGCCGCCCTCCCCCGCTCGTCCGACACGCTCGTGATCGCGTCGCTTGAGTTTTCCCATTACCTGACTTCCGACGCCGCCGACTTTCACGACCTGACGAGCCGCGCCGCCATTAGCGATTTTGAGATTAACAATTTCGACAAGCTCGAGATCGATTCGTTGCCGTCGTTGCGCGTTGCCTTGGAATATTTTCAGCGGCGCGGCGCGCTCGCCGACACGCTGGTCGCTT
>JAHFIF010000026.1:507-13851 GCA_023246535.1 bacterium | reverse complement strand
GATATATTTTCCGGTCATAAATACGTCGTCGGCCTGTGTCTGACAAGCTCGGCGGCGGATTGGAATGATGCGCAACATTTTTTCCTTCACAACCAATTGCACTACGAGGTAATCATGCGGAAAATCAAATTGGATGCATTGATATTTTGGACGGGGCTCATCATTGTCCTGGCCTCGATCGGTTCTTGCGTCGAGAACAATGCGACCGACGTCAGCCATGACGGGATCGAAGAAAAGGAATCGATCACGTCCCGGCTCCTCGGTTTCGACCGCTACTCCTACTGCTCGCCAAACTTTTATCCGCACTGCGATCGAGAAGGCGATTGTTGGGATTGCCTCTCGCCGACCGTCATTCCTCGCGACTTGCGAAAGACCAACGGGCGCGTTCCGGGCAAGGAATGGGACGGCAAAGGGTGGGACTACGATCTGTCGGATAACGACCGTCTCAAGGTCAAGATCGCAACTTGGGTTGGCAATGAAGTGGAGTTTGTTTTCGGGCTGATCCTTGTCGTGATCGGCGTCGTCTTGTACGGTCGCGAGGCCGATCAGGTCGCCGCCGTCGACCCAAACGATAAAAAAGACGCCTAGCGCGCACCCGCGCGACAAAGAGCACGCGCTCTTCCTGTTGATCGGGTGCTTTTTGTTTTTTGCCCAGCACCGATCGCCTTCTCGCGTTTTCTGCTATAATGGCGGGAATGGCCAATTATCTTCAGACAAAAGCGATCGTGCTGGGGCATCGGGACCTGGCCGAACATGACCGGCTCTACACCCTTTTTACCGAAGCCAAGGGGAAAATTGAGGTACGCGTGCGCGGGGCGCGGAAGATCCTTTCCAAGCTGCAGCCGCCGCTTTCTTCCATCGCCGTCGTGCGGGTGTTGATTTACGAGGGGCGCTCGCGGCCGCTCCTCATCGGCATTGAAACGGCCGAGCGCTTGCCGCAAGTTGCCGCCGTTCTTTGGCGCGCGCAAGTGGCGGCGCGGTTCATCCGGCTCGTCGACCTGGCGACGCGGCCGGAAATTCATGACGCCGAGCTCTTTGCGCTCTTGCGCGACGGCCTTCATATGGCCGAGCATGTCGCGCCAACGCAAGCGAGCGCTTTGCGCGACGCTTTTATTTTGCAGCTGCTCATCCATTCCGGGTACAAACCGGAATTGGACCGCTGCGTTCAATGCCGCAACGCCAATCCGAACGCTTTTTCGGCGGCGCACGGCGGCGCGATCTGTTCCAAGTGCGCCGTGTCCGACCCCAATGCGGTTGCGGTTTGCGCGGCCGACTTTGACGCCTTGCGCGCCCATGCGACCGTGCCGCTCGCGGCCACGTCGATCCTGCCGTCATCCAACCTGGGAGCGATCACGCAGTCGCTGCTGCGCTACCGGCTGGAAACGCTCATGTGGTTCCCGGCGACATAAAAAGGAGCTCGTTCGGAGCTCCTTGTTCATTTGGGGCGCGATCGCGCTACGGATCGTGCGGATAGCGGTAGCGCGGACCAAAACCCTTTTTGCTGCGTCGCGGTTTTTTGTGCGGGGCCACGGTTTTGTCGGCGGGAATCGCGCGGCGATAGCTGACGATCGAATTGTTTTCCAAGCGTTCGAACGAACCGGGCGGAAAGGCGGCAAAGACGGCGGCCAGGAACGACTCCAGATCGCTCGGTTCGATCCGCAAGAAGGCGGCCGAGGTCCGTCCGTTTCCGGTGACAAAGCGGGCGCGCGCATCGTCGTTATTCACGAAACAGATGGCTTCGAGCTGCTTGGTTGAAGCGTCGTACTTGATGTGGCGGATCGTGTCGATCGCGGAGCCTTTGGCGAGCGCGATGGTGGTCGGTATCGCGGACATGCGTTCTCCTTGGATAAAGGGCTAAAACTAAAGGGAACTTAGCATCGTCCGTATTTTTTGTCCATGCTCCGGCCGACGATGGCGGCGGATAAAATGGCTATTTTTCGCCTTGAAGATTCAGAGCCTTTCTTATACAATGAAAGTCCGCACAGATTTCTTAAAAAACACTATATTTAGCCTTAATTCCCCATAATATGTCGGTGCCCAAACAAGTCATCGCCCACTTAAATAACAACAAGGTCAAGTTTGAGGTGGTGCCGCATCGCACCGTCTACACCGCCTACGACCTGGCGCAGACCCTTGGTGAAAAACTTGAGAACATCGCCAAGACCTTGCTCGTCAAAGTTGAATTGCCGAAGGTTGCGAAGGAGGGGAAGAAATACTACGTCGTCGCCGTGCCGGCTTCTTATCGCGTCGACCTCAAGGCCGTGCAAAAATATTTGAAGGCGACCAAAGCGGTGCTGGCCGATGAAAAAGAAATGATCAAGCTCGGCATGGTGGCTGGCGCCGGCACGCCGTTCGTTTCCATGTATAAAGACGTCGGATTGATCGTCGACAAATCGCTTGAAAAGGCGTCCAAGGGTTTGGTCCGCGCCGAGTCGCTGACCGAGTCGCTGCGGATGAAGATCAAAGACCTCGTCAAGTCGGAAAGCGGACTCATCGCCAAGGTCGGTTCCAAGGCCAAGATGCCGAAAGCGCCAAAGGCGAAAAAGCCGGCCAAGAAGCCGAAGAAGAAGTTTGCGACCAAGGCTGCGTACAAGAAGTCGCTGAAGAAGACGGCGAAGAAAAGGAAATAGAATGCCGCGACCGCTTGAAATAATTTATTTTTTGGGCTGCGGAACTCGCTAGGCAAAGGCATAGCGGTTCCTACGCTCAAACAGTCCTCGTCTCAAAAAATAAATTATTTCAAGCGGTCGCTAATATAACTGTTTTGTGTCTCTGAATTTCAAAATGGAAAAGTTTGAAGGTCCGCTGGACCTGCTCCTTCAGCTCATCGAGCGGGAGGAGCTTTCCATTTCCGAAATCTCGCTTTCGAAGATCGCCGACCAGTATTTGGAAAGCCTCAAAGAGGTGGCTGAACGCGACCCGGACGAGCTGGCGGATTTTTTGGTGGTGGCGGCCAAGCTGCTCCTCATCAAATCGCGCGAACTGCTGCCGTCGGCCGCGCCTCTCGAAGAGGAAGGGCCGTCCTTGGAAACCCAGCTCAAGATGTACAAGATCTTCTGGGAAGCGGCGCAAAAGCTCGAAGGCCTGATCAAGAAAAAGCGCCGGATCTATTTCCGCGACAAGCTCCCGGCGTCGATTGCGCCGCGCTTCGCCCCGCCGCCGTCGGTGACCGCCGCCAAGCTGCATGACGTTTTCCTCGATGTCCTCGTCAAGATCACGCCGATCATCAAGTATCCGGAAGAGCGGATGAAGAAAGTGGTCTCGATCCAGGAGAAGATCGATCGGATCCGGACGCTCATGGAAAAGAGTCCGACGGTGCGTTTTCACGAGATCCTGGACGGATCGCGGGACAAAACGGAGGTCGTTGTGAATTTTTTGGCGCTCCTCGAGATGGTCCGGAACCGGACCGTGAGCGCCGACCAGAACGAGGAATTCGGCGAGATCGTAATCAATAAAATTTGACCCATATGGATAATTTAGAAGCGAAGATCGAGGCCTTGCTCGCGGTTTCCCCCCGGCCGCTCGACATGAAGAAGCTGGCCGAGCTGACCGGTTCGTCGAAGGATGAGGCGCGGCAGGCGGTGGCGACGCTGCAGACGCGTTTGCGCGAAATGGGGAGCGGCGTGGCCGTTGTTCACATCGATGACGAGGTGCGCATGGGTTCGGCGCCGGAAACGACGGAAACGGTCAAAGCGTTCATCAAGGACGAGACGACAGGGGAGCTGACCCGGCCGCAGCTGGAAACGCTCACGGTCATCGCTTATCGCGGGCCGGTGTCAAAAGCCGAATTGGAGCAGATCCGCGGCGTCAATTGCACGATGATCATCAGAAATTTGCTCATGCGCGGACTGGTCGACGAACGGATGGAGAACGGCGTGGCCCAGTATTCCGCGTCCATGGAGTTCATGAGCTTTTTGGGCGCGGCAAGCGTCGCCGAACTGCCGGATTATGAAACGCTGCGCCGCGACAAGCGCATTGAGGATATTTTAGAATTGGCCAACAAGCAGGAACAAGTATGAGGGAGCGGCTAGCCAGCGTCATCATCGCTTCGGCGATCGTCTTTGTTTCTCTCCCGGGCGCTTCAATGGCGCCGACGGTTTTGGCGTCGGCGCCGGCGTCTTTGGCGCAAGTGCCAAAATTGGCGCAAGAATCAAGAGCCAAGAACCAGTTTCCAAGAAATCTGCCGGCGGCCGCATCGGTTCCCAAGCCGCAAAAAAAGATCGGTCCTGACGGACGCGAAAGCTTGGGCGTGAAAACCACGGCAAGCCATGTTTACGCCGTCGACGAGACGAGCGGGGCGGTTCTCTACGGTTTGCGCGAGAACGAGCCGGTGCCGCTGGCTTCGATCACCAAGCTCATGACCGCCCGCGTCTTCCGCGGCCGCAACATCGATTGGAACAAGGTCGTGACGATGGACGCGGTCGCCTCCGACGGCGGCGTGGCCTATTTTGCCAACGGCGACCAGGTTAAGGTGCGCGATCTTTGGCGCACGATGCTGGTTGGTTCGTCGAATACCGCGGCGCTCACTTTGGCCAAGGTATCAGGTTTGTCGCCGGCCGATTTTGTCGCCGAAATGAACGCGAACGCCGCCGGTTTGGGCATGGTCAATACGCATTTTGTCGAACCGACCGGCTTGGACGAGAAGAACGTTTCCACCGCCGCCGACATTGCCTTGCTCGCCCGGGCCGACTTTGCCGACCCGGAGGTGGTCAACACCGTCGCCATTCCATATTTCGATCTGGTCAAGGTGGTCGGCGCGCCCAAGCGGGTGGTTTCCACCGACAAGCTGTTGGGCTCGTTCGTCACCAAGGCGCCGTACAAGATGCTGGGCGGCAAGACCGGATTCATCAATGAGAGCGGCTACAACATCGTTATTTCGCTCGCGCGCGCCGATGCCGGCGCGATCACTGTGGTGGTGCTGGGCGCCGCGTCCAACGACCTGCGTTTTCAAGAAGCGAAGAGCGTTGCCTATTGGGCTTTTGAAAATTTTGTTTGGCCGGTGCATCGGCTTAATGCCGCCACCCAATGATCACGCCTCTTTCCATGGCCACGGTTTTTTTGGTGGCGATCGCGCCGGTCATCGAACGCGGCGCCTTGCCGCTGGCGTTGAACGTTTTTCATTTTCCCGCCTGGCTGGCTTTTTTGGTCGTTGTCATCGGCAATTCGCTGCCGGCGATCGCGATCGTCTATTTGCTCGACCCGGTCCTGATTTGGCTGGGCAAATATATTCCTTTCGTGCACAAGTTCGCCGGCACGGTCCTGGCGCATTTCCGGCACAAGATCCATCCTTGGGTCGATCGTTACGGAACGCTCGGCCTGCTGATCGTCGTGGCCATTCCGTCGCCGTTGACCGGCGCTTGGACCGGTTCCGGCGGCGCTGCCATCTTGGGCATGCATAAACGCCGCGCCGTGGCTTGCATCATCATCGGCGTTATTGTTGCGGATTTGATCATTCTCGGTCTTGATCTTGGAATTACCAAGTTTTTTTAACTTGCTATGCGCATCGGAATTGACCGTCGCACCAGCCAAGGCGATGCCGGTATTGCCCAATACGGGCAAAATCTTTGCCGCGCCCTGCCGTTGGCCGACCAAGAGGATGAATTTGTCGTTTTTGACAAAGCCAAGGACGCCGCGCCGCTGTGGGAAAGCCAGCTGGGCTTTCGCTTGCAGGTGCGGCGCGCCAAGATCGACCTGCTGCACGTGTTGGGCGGCGCCACACCGGTCGGCTATAATCATCCCTACGTCCTCACGGTCCACGATCTGGCCATTTACCGTCATCCGGAATGGTTTCCCGACGGCCAGTGGTTCTCGCTGAATTTGGCGTATCCCATGGCGATCAAACTGGCCAAGCGGATCATTGTTCCGTCGGTCGCGACCAAAGACGATCTCCTCAGGACCTTTCGGGTCAAGGAAAAAAAGATCGTCGTTATTCCGCACGGGGTCGCCGTGCCGGGAAACGACGAGTGGCGAACGGGGCGCGCCGCCAAGCGTTACATTCTGCATATTGGCACGATCGAACCGCGAAAAAATTTGACGGCCTTGGTCCGCGCTTTTCGCGAGCTGGTCGACAATGAACCGGAATTGCGCGACGTGGAATTGTTTTTGGCCGGCTCGGCCGGCTGGAAGACCGATGAGGCGATGGACGAGATCAGAAAAACGCAGTGCGAAGGATATCGCATCACGCTGCTGGGGCGCGTGACCGAAGAAGAAAAATGGAAGCTGCTTGCGGGCGCCGCTTGTTTGGCCTTCCCGACTTTTTATGAAGGCTTCGGCTTGCCGGTCCTTGAGGCGATGGCCGCCGGCGTGCCGGTCGTTTGCTCGAATACCTCGTCGCTGCCCGAGGTGGCGGGGGAGGCGGCGCTCTACGCCGACCCGAAAGATCTTGGCGCTTGGACGCGGCAGCTGGGCGAGGTTTTGAAAAATAAAAAAACCGCCGATGAATTGCGGGAAAAGGGTTTGCTTCGCGCGAAAGAATTTACTTGGGAAGCGGCGGCCGCGGCGACCGCCAAAGCGTATCGCGAGGCGCTGGCCTAGCGCTTGACGATAAAGACCATGACGGCGAGGACGGCGAGCTGCATGACAATGCCGGTTCCCAGCGGGATGTTGCCGATGCGCGAGGCAATGGCGTCGTGGATGCGCATATGCAGGCGCTGGAACCAGAGGAGCGGCCGGATCTTCATACCCTCGCCCAGCGCGACCAGGAAGTCGGGGATGATCCCGCCGATGACGCCGGCGACCATGGTGCCGCGGCTGGCGTACGGCGCGGTTTCGAGCAGATAGATGAAAATGATGATCGCCAGGACCGAATCGACCGCCACGTAGATGAGCGATTTTTTGACCGCGTTGCCGTCCTTATAGTTTTTATAAAGCTGCGAGTCGCCGTGGGGGATGAGGTCGAGCATGAAATGCGAGGCGACGCCCAAAGCAAAAGCCAGTCCCGGGGTGGGGACGTTTTGGCCGATCAGGACGCCCATTGTCACGTGCGTTGATACAAACACAGTTAAATAATCTACCAAAAACCCGGCTTTTATTCAAGGTTTAAAAACCCCCGCTTAATGCGGGGGTTTTTGACGTCCGGCACCGCGCCGCCGCGGCCGGCTTATTGTTGCGATAATGAGCTGACGCACTGTTTTTCGCCGCTTGATTCCATGACCGCGCAGATCGAATAGTCGGTCAGGTTCGGCCGGCGCGTATAGTCGTATTTTTCCTTGGTTGACGGATCGGTCAGGTTCATCGAGATATATTTGGGGTACAGCTCGTCAAGGGTCGCCGGGAGTTTGTTTTCGTCGGCATAGTACATTTCAACGGCAATGCTCAATTGCCTGATGTCGGCGATCCGCTTCATGTCGCGCGCGTTAAAATTGGTCGTTTCAACGCGGATCCCGTCCAACAGGTTGGGCAGGGCCGAGGAGCCTGCGCTTTTTTGGTTATCGAGCCGCGGCGACGGCGAAGGTTTGGAAAAGGCCAGCATGCCGACGACGAGCGCCGCCAGCGCCGCGATCGCCAGGGCGCCCAAAACACTGATCGCCACGAGCCAAGTCCGGTCCGACGACGATTGAACCTCACCCTTTTCGGCTTTGAGATCGGCATAGATGAGGGTGGTGTAGATCAGGACGAACGGGGTAACGAACAGTCCGCAGGCAAAGTTGAAGACCTCGTTGAGAAAGATGTTTTTGGCGGCGGCGATAATGCCGGCTGGGATCAGCAATGACGCTATCATTGCCAATCCCAAAAAAAAGAACTTCCAAAAAACCGGCCACCATCGCCCTTTGATGTATTCGTAACTTTTTAACAATGCGTCCATTCCTTTCGCGTCTTCGTTGATCAGGACAACGAGGGATAAGGACAGTGAAAGGGAAAGGATGGTGCCCGGAACGAACAACAGGATGTTCCCGCCCATGATAGCGAATAGGCTGAGGATGGCGACCCACCACATGGAACCGACCTTATCGAGTCCGCGCTGAAACGATTCCATTATTCCGGTTTTGTCCTTAATGGCGTAAAGCAGCGACGCTTGCCCCCAGATCAAGATCGATCCGACGAGCGCGCTGACGGCGATGAGGGACAAAAAACCCGCGGCCGTGTTCGGCGACGGCAGACGGGACGGGGCGGACGCCGACAGAAAGCCGACGATAAAAACCCCGAGCGTCGAGATGAGGGTCGGCAAGGCGGTTATCGCCAAAAGCGTCTTAAATTGGTTTTTGTAGATGCTGAATGATCGGCCGAAGAGGTTGCTAAAGACGGCAGCCGGTTTCGTAGTCACGGTTTGCGGCACCGGTTTCGGTTTTAGTTGAGTCGGCGCGGAGACGGCATAATATGCCTCGTTTATGTCCACGGCCGGCCAGCCGATGGCGCTGAGCGATTTTTTGATCTGTTCGGCATTCGCGCCGTCGGCGAGATTTTGTCGGATATAATCGATCAGCTCTTGTCTCGCCATACGCATGGTCAGATATTAATATTTCCCAATTATAACAAAAAAACTCCAACAAGTGGAGATTTTTTGGTGCCTGGGGAGGGACTCGAACCCTCGACCTTAGCGTTATGAATGCTATGCTCTAACCGGCTGAGCTACCCAGGCCAGGCTTTGGAATCTGGTTCTTGGTTCTTGGTATTTGCCCCGCAGGGCCGTTATAGCTTGTGCAAGTCTGACAACGAATCAGGCGATTCATTGGCAAGCTTGCGGGGACCGGATTTGAACCGGTGATCTCCAGGTTATGGGCCTGGCGAGATGCCACTTCTCCACCCCGCTATACGGGTCTGCTCTTTGGCGCGCTGCGGCGTCGGCGTTTCCGGCGCTCCCTCAACGTACTTAATCAGTACGTTTCGGTTCGCTCCTCAACGCCTCCTTGCATCGCATCCAAATATCAGACCCTCTAAAATTTTTTGTTCTTAAAACTTTCAGCTTTCGATGCATCGCAAGGCGGACGCGAGGAACGGACGAAATGTATACGGATATACGTTGAGGAGTACCGGAGCGTCCAACGCCGCGAGGCGCGAAAGATGGAAGTTTTAACATGCCGCCGGTGGGACTTGAACCCACACGACCTTGCGATCAAAGGATTTTGAGTCCTTCGCGTATGCCATTCCGCCACGGCGGCTCGTGTTACGGCGCTCGCTTTGGGCGCGCTACTTCGTTGGCGACTCCGGTGCTCCCTCAGCGTACATTCGAGTACGCTTCAGTTCGCTCCTCGTCGCCGCCTCGTATCGCATCCCAAATCGAACGCCTCATCATTCTAAGTTTTTCATGTGCTATTTAGGTTCGGTGCTCGGCATCTCCTTGCATCGCATCCAAATATCAGCCGCTCATGAAAAAGGTTCTGGTTGGGGCGCCGGGCGGCGCTCCATAAATAACCAAAACCGCCAAAAGCTGACGGTACCGTTAAATATACTCGAATCCGGTTAGCTTGTCAAAGGCGGTTTTCATTGATAGACTGGTTGTCTATGGCCGTCGTCATTGCTATCGCCAACCAGAAGGGCGGGGTGGGTAAAACCACGACCGCCGTTAATATTGCCGCTTCCATGGCCGCGGCCGGGAAATACGTGCTTTTGATCGATCTGGACTCGCAGGCCAACGCCACCTCGGGGTTGGGGATTGACCACAAGTCCCTTGAGGCCAGCATTTACGACGCCCTGGTCGGACGCTCGACCATGCGCTCGATCATTCAGCCGACCAATTATACCGGTTTGAAGATCGCCCCGGCCGCCGGCGCGCTGGCCGGCGCGCAGGTCGAATTGGTTGAGATCGATCGGCGCGAACACCGTTTGACCGACGCGCTTTTGGAAATTAGGAACGACTACGACGTTGTTTTGCTTGACTGCCCGCCGTCGCTGGGTCTTATTACCGTGAACGCGTTTACCGCCGCCGACGCCGTGCTTATTCCCGTTCAGGCCGAATACTACGCCCTCGAGGGTTTGGGGCAGCTTTTGGAGACGGTGACGCTGGTTAAGGAGAATTTGAATCCAAAGCTTGAGATCATGGGCGCCGTCATCACCATGTTCGACAGCCGCGTGCGGCTTTCGCAATCCATTCTTGAAGAGCTGTACAAATATTTCCCCAACAAGATCTTCCGTTCGGTCATTCCGCGCACCGTGCGGCTCGCCGAAGCGCCAAGTTTTGGGCAGGCGATCATCTCCTACGATCCCGGCTCGAAAGCCTCGTCCGCGTACGAGCGCTTGGCCCGGGAAATGATCGAGGCGGTTGAATTGCGCCTCAAGCTTGAAGTTTAAATTTTATTGCCATGGCAAACAAACCATTTTCTTTGGGGCGCGGCCTCTCATCGCTAATTCCCAAGCGCGATGAGACGGTTCCGGTTGCCGCTGTCGCCGCCGCCGCGTCGGTTCCGCCCGCTTCCGGCATTCCCGAGCTCGGCCGGATCCATGACGTGCCCATCGGCAAGATCGTCGCCAACTCGCAACAGCCGCGCCATCATTTTGACCACGCCGAATTGGAATCATTGGTCGGCTCGATCCGCGAGCACGGAATCATCGAACCGCTCGTGGCGCGCCTGCTGCCGGACCATTCGTACGAGCTCATCGCCGGCGAGCGCCGTTTACGCGCCGCCACCGCTTTGGGACTCACCTCGGTGCCGGTCATTGTCCGCGAGACCAAGGACGACCGCGAAAAATTATTGCTCGCCTTGGTTGAGAACCTGAATCGCCAGGACCTGAACGCCATTGAAGAGGCCCTGGCTTACCGCCAGCTTAACGAAGAGTTCGGATTTACCCAGGAAGAGATCGGCAAGAAGGTCGGCAAGAGCCGTCCGACCGTGGCCAACTTGATGCGCCTTTTGTCGCTCCCCGAGGCCGTGCAGCAGGCGGTGATCGACGGCCGTTTGAACACGGCGCAAGCCAAGGTGCTGGCCGGCATTAACGACGACCGCGCCCGGGAAAAAATGTTCACCTCGATGTTGGGCGGCGGCGTGACCGTGCGCGTGGCCGAAGAAGCGGCGCGCGAGCGCAAAGCGATCGATAAATTGCCGCACGCGCAAACGCATGCCGATGCCGAAGCGCTGCGCCTCATCATGGGCACCAAAGTCACGATCACCGGCGCCGGCCGCAAAGGCGCGATCAAGATCGGGTATTACTCGGAAGAGGAGTACCGGGAACTGATGAAAAAACTGGGGGTTAGAGGCTAGAGTTTAGGGATTAGTGATGAAAATGAAAATATTCCATCGATGAATGGAATATTTTTTTATCCTAACCCCTAAGATCTAATCCCTAACCCCTCACTTTCGTTTTTTCCCCGGCTTAATGAGATCGATGAAGTTGGAAAGCGGGGAGCGGGCGCAGGATTTGATCCGGTCGCGCGCCATGTTGGTTTTTACGAATTTGAGCCAGTCGGTGGAAGGACCCTTGCGGTTCTTGTCGGTGATGATATTGACCACGTCGCCGCTCTTGAGCGGCGTGTTCAAGGCGACGTTCTTGCTGTTAACGAGCGCCCCGGTCGTTTTGTTGCCGATCTCGGTGTGAATGGCGTAGGCAAAATCAACCGGCGTTGCTTCTTCCGGCAGGTCGATGACGTCGCCCTTGGGGGTGTAGACGAAGATCCGGTCGTTGAAGGCGTCGATCTTGAGGCGCTCGAGCGTTTCCAAAAACTCCTTGTTGTTTTCCATTTCTTTCTGCACCGAAGCCAGTTCCTGCACCCAGTTGACCTGCTTCTGCGGGATCTTCTGTTTTTTTCCTTTGTTCTCATCGTAGCGCCAGTGCGCGGCCACGCCGTATTGCGCCTCCTCGTGCATTTCCGTGGTGCGGATCTGGAATTCGACGAATTCGCCGTCGTCGCAAAAGACCGTGGTGTGGATCGAGCGGTAGCCGTTCGGCTTGGGCTGGGCGATGTAATCCTTGATCCGGCCTTTGACCGGTTTCCACAAAGAATGAATGACGCCCAGGGCGGCGTAGCAGTCGGGAACGTTTTCGGCGATGATGCGGACGGCAAAGATGTCCCAAATGCGATTGATGTCCCAGTCGTATTTGACGAGCTTGCGGTAGATGCTGAAAAAATGCTTGGTCCGCGCCTGGAGCGAGACCACGGACTTGATGCCGGCCGCGTCCAGCCGGTCTTTGATCTTTTTGGCCACCTGGTCGAGGTAGCCGCCGCGCGTGTCGTGCTTGCCGACGATGAGTCCGGCGACGCGCTCGTATTCTTCGGGAAAGGCGTGCTTAAAGGCTAAGTCTTCAAGTTCGACGTTGAAGTGGGCGATGCCGAGGCGTTTGGCGATCGGCGCGTACACCTCGAGCGTCTCGAGCGCGATCCGCAGTCGTTTCCCCGGCGGCAGCACCTCCAGGTCGCGCAGGTTCTCGATGCGATCGGCGAATTTGATGATAATGGCGCGAACATCCTTGGCAAAGGCGACGAACATTTTTCGTAGGTTCTCGACGTAGCGGTCGATCCCAAAGAGCCGCGTTTTGTCGGCGTGCGGATTCTTAAAATCAAGCTTGGTCACGTTTTCGACCAGCTCGACAATGTCGGGGCTGAATTCTTTGCGCAATTCTTTGCGCGTTTCTTCCGGGTCGCGAATGCTGTCTTCGATCGTGTCATGGAGGAGGGCGGCGGCGATCATGTTGGTCGGCATGTGCATTTCCGCGAGCCGCGTGGCGACGTCGATGGGATGGACGATATAAGGCGCGCCGGAGATGCGCTTATATCCTTCGTGGACGATCGCGGCAAAGACAAAAGCCCGGTCGACGAGCATGCTGTCGGCTTCGGGACGACCTTCTTCCCTGAAAATCTCGAGGATTCGGCTTATGTCAACCATATTCTTTAACTATAGGCCATTGACAACCTATTGGAAAGGCGTATGGTGGTTGTTAGGTTCTTTAAAAGGGAGGTCCAAATGAACGGAAGTCGCAGCAGCGTTTTCCGTTCACGCGGAAAACACCCTCTTAATACGGTTTCTTTCGACGGCAACGGCACGGTTTTTACGCCGCTGCACGAACGCAGCATGTCGGCGCTGGCGCTCATGGTCGCCGGCCGCGTCTTGCGCCGCAAGATCAAGATTCGCGAAGATCTGTTTGAAGAGCGCATGAACCGGCTGCGGATCGATCTGGCGCTTTACGGCTCGGATGACCGGGCGGTGCAGGGGAGCGTTGATTATTGGGGCGCGCGCAACGCCGCCATCTTCAACAGCTTCGGCTATCCTTGCCGCCACGAAGACGGTTGCCGCATTTCGGCGATCATTCGCAGCGACCCGCGGTTTTACGAAGTGTCCGCCGCCCGCAAGGCGGATCTGCGTCAGATCGCGCGCCGCGGTTTTGGCGCGCCGGGCCGGCCGTCGGTCGGCAAAACGCTGATCGCTTCCAGTTCCGACCGCGCCATGATCGTGCGCATCGTCGAGCGGTGCCGGG
>JAHFIF010000026.1:0-497 GCA_023246535.1 bacterium | reverse complement strand
GCGATCGTGACACCGGCCGATCTCGGGGAAACGGAAAAAGTCGACATTGATTTTTTCCCGAAGCTGATTGAACGCGAAGGCCTGGATCCGGCGAAAACGGTCCATGTCGGCAACAGCGCCTTCAAGGACGCGAACGCCGCGAAATGCGGAATATGGACGATCCTCGTCATGACCGAGAAGAATTGCGTCTCCTACGCCGAGCTCAAAAAAATGTACGGAGCCGAGGCGATGAACCGCATCTTCCCCGCCCGCAGTCTGCGCGAGGCCTGGGAAATCCTCAACAGCCGCTTTGTTTCGGAACGATAAGTTACGCGATCCGATCGTGCTTGAACGCCCGGTCGGATCTTTTCTTTTATAAATTAGCGAAAGATGGTATATTGCCAGCGGTAATATCTCGGGCCGCACCGATCTCCGCAATCAGGCAAGGGCCGTTTCGCAAGAAGCGGCTTTTGTTTTTATTTTTTTTTATTCAATATTATAGCCGCCATTTTTTCGAT
>JAHFIF010000025.1 GCA_023246535.1 bacterium | reverse complement strand
GGATAATTTGGAAAAAGTAAAAAACAGTTTAGCCGAAGAAGTGGAATTCGCCGGCTGGCAATGGGTCCCCAAAGACCGCATTCCGGTTCCGGAAGCTGCGCAAGGCGAACTCGATGCGCTTCTTGAGGCTCTTGATGAACTCGAAGACGTTAACGAGGTTTATACCAACGCCGAATAGTTGAACTTTTAACTGTTAACTTTTAACTTTTGTCGTCGACTTCGTATGTATGTGAAGTCGTTTCGGGAGTTAACTTTCTGGGTCAAATCGATGGTTTTGGCAAAAGAAATTTATCGTCTGACGGATAGTTTCCCTAAACAAGAAACGTACGGCTTGTCTTCTCAGATGAGAAGGTCGGCCGTTTCGATTCCTTCGAATATAGCGGAAGGAAAACAGAGGAATAATTTAAGAGAATACATTCAATTTTTAGGAATTGCTTATGGTTCTTCGGCCGAGCTCGAGACGCAAATGCTTTTAGCAATTGATATTTATGGTAATAAAGATGAGTACACAAAGGCTTTTCATATTTTGCACGAAGTTCAACGAATTTTGAACGCCGTTATTAAAAAGTTAAAAGCTAAAAGTTAAAAGTTATGATCATCCTCGGCATCGACCCCGGCATTGGCCGCGTTGGCTACGGCCTTGTCGAAAAAATCGGCAGCCAGCTTAAAGCCGTAACCTACGGCTGCATTGAGACGCCGAAAACCGACGACCACGGGCTGCGGCTGCAAATGATCAAAACCGACCTTGGCAAGATCATTCGCGAATATAAACCCGAAGTCATTGGCGTGGAAAAACTTTTTTTTCAAAAAAACGTCAAAACCGCGACCGCGGTAGGGGAGGCGCGCGGGGTAATTTTGCTGCTGTGTTCCGAGAGCGGCGCCAGGGTGGTCGAGATTGGTCCGGGCCAGGTCAAACAGAGCATGACCGGCTATGGCAACGCCGACAAAAAACAAATGCAGCAAATGGTGAAAATAATTTTTAAATTAGAGAAGGTTCCCCAGCCCGACGATGCCGCCGACGCCTTGGCGGTCGCCTACGCGGCGGCGGTACTCCAATAACTCATCCATATCCTTCTCTTATAATAAGAGAAGGAACAGGAAGCGGCTCATTTTAGATGTAACATCATCAAATATCGAAGCGTCTCGACCCCTCTCTTATTATAAGAGAGGGTAGGGTGAGTTAAGGGCCGGAAATACGATAACGTATGTATTTCAACAACAATAACAAAACGTTAAAGCCGCTCCGTCAGCAGCTTCGGAGTAATCAAACGGACGCGGAACGCAAATTATGGAATTTGATCAGGGGCAGAAATCTTTTGAATTTAAAATTTGTCCGGCAATACAGTTTTGGAAATTATATTCTTGATTTTTACTGTTCGGAAAAGAAGTTGGCGATTGAACTGGACGGCGGACAACACGACGAACCAGAAAATAAGCGATCTGACGACGCGCGAACTGAATATTTAAACAAAAGCGGAATAAAAGTAATTAGATTTTGGAATAACGATGTTTTGAATACTATCGAAGGCGTTGGCGAGTCGATTGTTAACGAGTTGGGAGGCCGGTAACTCATCCGTATCCTTCTCTTATAATAAGAGAAGGAGCGATATGCTTCATATTTTATATGCCGTTGCTTGCAATATCGAAGCTTCTTAACCCCTCTCTTATTATAAGAGAGGGTAGGGTGAGTTATCAGAAGGGGTCGGAATTAGAGTATAATAGCAGTATATGAAATCCGAAATTCGCAAAGACTATTTGCAGGACCGTTACGCGCTCATTGCGCCGCTGCGGGCCAAGCGGCCGACTGATGCGGTGGCTTGCCCGTTTTGCCCGGGGAACATGGCTAAAAGCCAGGTTCTCAAAGCTTATGGCCACCCTTGGCAGATGGCAGTTTTGAAGAACAAATACCCCGCTTTTACCACGCAAAAAGGCGGCGTCTACGGGCGGCAGGAGATCATTGTGGAAACGCCGGACCACAAGCGGCGGTTATACGAGCTCGCGGTCCCCGAACTGGCCGAATGCCTCAAGGTCTACGCTGACCGCGTCGCGGAAATGAAAAAGGACAAGCTGATCAAATACATTTTGGTCTTCAACAATGCCGGTTCGTCGGCCGGCGCGTCCAAGGCGCATGAGCACACGCAAGTGATCGGCATGAGCTTTATTTCCCCGTATTTGCAGGATAAAACGGACCAAGAGCATCTTTATCAGGGCAAGACCGGCGGGTGCATTTATTGCGACACGATCAAAAAAGAAGAAAAAGGGCCGCGCAAAATATTCGCCGACAAAAACGTTTTCGCCTATGCGCCATTCGCTTCGCAGCATGCGTATGAAGCGCGCATTTTTCCGCGCCGCCACCTCGACAATGTCGCCGATCTGACCGCCGCGGAGCGCGCCTCGGTCGCGTTCGCCCTGAAGAATATTCTGACCGCCGTCGGCGAACTCAAGGTGCCGTACAATTTTTACATGCATGAGCGGGTCATGGACCATGACCAGCATTTTTACATCAAGGTGACGCCGCGCGGCGCCCACTGGGCCGGGCTGGAATTGGGCACCGGGCTCATCATCAATCCCGTGGCGCCGGAAGCGGCGGCGAAGTTTTATCGAAAGAATTTTAAAGTAAAAAAATAACCATACGTCAATCTCCAAAAGGCCTTCGCTTAAACGCGCCGCCTTCACTCTTGTCGAACTCCTGGTTGTTATTTCGATCATCGGATTGCTCTCGACCGTGGCTGTCCTTTCTTTGAATTCGGCGCGCGTCAAATCGCGCGACACGAAAAGAAAAACGGATATCGCCCAAATGATGAAGGCGCTCGACCTGTTTTATAACGACAATGGCGTCTATCCCAACCAAGGGCTGAGCGGCGGCGTTTGCGCCAGCGATTGGGGTTGTTGGTCGAGCGGGGGAGGCGGTCTGGCCGACTCGTTGGCGCCGTATTTGAAAACTTTGCCGCAGGATCCGTATTTCAGCCATCGGGGCGCGGTCAGCTGCGGCGGCGGCTGGTACGCGTATGTCTACCAACGGTACAGCGACAACCGATATTGCCTGGCGGCCACTTTGGAAAACGCCGGCGACCCCGACGCCAAAAGCTGCGCCCAAAGCTGCCACTCCAATTGGCCGAATTATTACGTTCTTTATCCTTGAAGATCCGGCGAAGCAATAAATAAAATCGGCCGACGGAAGGTTCCGTCGGCCGTTGCGTTTCATGAGCGCTTGTACTTTTCGATGACCCAGGCGATCTGTTCGAGCGACAACTTGGTGCCGGCTTTTTTCGGACTGCCAATGATGTTGTCGGCGCCGCCCCAGCGATCGGCCGATCGCGCCGTGCCTTCGATGACGTTGAGGTGGCGGCAGATGTTCCAGGTGGCGAAGTCGACGAAGATCGACATGCGCCCGATCGACACCGTATGCCGGCCGTCCGGCCGGTCGCGAACCGACATGTAGGCGCGGATGCCGTCGTTAAAGGCGCCGGTGCGTCCTTGCGCGCCAATTTCGCGGATCATGGCCCAGTCCTCGCCGCCGCCGATGCGATCATAGCGGGTATCGAGCGGGATGCGGCCGTTGGTGCGTTTCAGATATTGCGAAATGCGTCGGCCGACCGCGTCAACGATCTCAGTGAACTCCGCAGCGTCCTTGTGCTCGATCTGGCCGCTAAGGCGAAAGTCGCGGTACGGCTTAAAGACCCAGGCGAGTTCTTCGAGCGCCTTCAGGTGCTTGGGAAAAGGGTAGGCGCCGGCCGTGCTGTCCAGCAGGCCTTCGATCGAGACCAGGCGATTGAGTCGCGAATTCATGACGCGGGCGACCAGCTTAGGATGGCGTAGCAGGAATACCGACAAGCAGACGTCTTCGTCGCAATCGCTGGCCCAGACCAAGGTCTCGCGGTCAAAGCGGCTGAAGAGTCCTTGGCGAATGGCCACCAGGACTTGGCTGCAAGTCGCGCGCGTCGTCATGCGATCGACCTTTTCGTGGTGGTTGAAGTTAATTTTCCGACGCTTGGGGTCGTATTTCGGCGGACCGTAAACAAATCCGTCTAAGGCGATCGAATAATCGGGATAGCTGCGGCTCCGAAACGTTCGCCAAAGAACGGGAGCGATATTCGGCTCCATTTTCAGCGTAAGTAACATCGGATTTTCCTCCGTTTGGCAAAGTGCAACGAACGGCTCTTTTTAACATTGCCGCGGCCGAATGTCAATCCTGGCGGCCGCCTTTGGCGCGCCCGCCGGTCTTGACTTTGGGCGCAAGATCGGCTATCCTTTCGCGTATCGTACCTTGTTCAAAATCAATTATAGGAGGTTCCATGCCCGATCCCAAGATGGCTCGCCACGACCACGGCAAGGTTAAGGTGACGGTCCGTTTGCCGACCGACGTGTTAGCTGAAGCAACGAGAATGGCCCGCAAGCGCGGCGTTTACGTCGATGACGTCATCGCCGAAGCGATCATGCGCGATGCCTTTTTCTTCGATGAAGAGGAGGGCGGGAAGTCGGTGCTTTTGGCCGACAAAAAAGGCGGCCTGTTCAAGGTCAACATGAAGCGCAGCCGCGGAACGCGTCGCGATCAACCGGCCGCCGCAGCCAAGCGTGGCGCGCCGCCGGCTCGCGGTCGGGGAGCGGTCATCGAGGTTGATTTTTCCCGTCGCGAAGACGACGGTAAGTAGCTCGGCGGCACCGCGCCGCAACACCTTTTGCCCGAACGGCAAGAGGTGTTTTTAAATACAAACACCGCCGTTTACCGGCGGTGTTTGTCGCATTGTTCGGTTAAAGGTTTTTTCGTTCGTGCTGACAAAGCGGGCAGAGGGAGTCCCCGCTCGTCGCGGTCCGTCCGCGAGCGGGTCCGCCCAATCCCGCCGAAGCGGGAGGTGGGCGGAGAATCTCTTAAAATCAATGAGCGGGCAGAGGGAGTCGAACCCTCATATCGAGTTTGGAAAACTCGTGTAATAGCCGCTATACTATGCCCGCTCACTGATTTTAAGCATCTGTGCCGTCAACGCTAACGCATTAACGGTCGCGAATTATTTAGATATTATCCTTTTTCCGTACCAAAAGTCAATTGTGCCAATTGGCGCCGGTTTGTGATATACTTATCCAACAACCCAGCAAATATCATGGATCCGATCCTAAAAACGGAAAATCTCTCGGTTATTTTTAACGAGGGCAAGAGCAATGAATACGTCGCGCTTAAAGACGTGAGCATTGAGATTTTTCCCAAGGAGTACATTATTTTCTTCGGACCGTCCGGAACCGGAAAATCAACCCTTTTGTATTCATTGCTCGGATTGCTGCAACCGGCGGCCGGGAAGGTGATGCTCAAGGGCCGCGACTACAAATCTTTTAGCGAAAAAGAGATCAACCTGCGAACGGCTAAGTCGTTTGGCATTGTTTTCCAGCAATACAACCTCCTGTTCTCGCTCAATGTTCTCGATAACGTCATTTTGCCGCAAATCTTCATCGGTCAAAATCAGCGCGAACGCAAAGAAAAGGCCATGGGCCTGCTGCGCCGCTTTGGCATTGAAGCGCGCGCCAAGCAGCCGCCGGCCATGCTCTCCGGCGGCCAACAGCAGCGCGTTGCCGTTTGCCGCGCGCTTATCAACGACCCGGACATCATTCTTGCCGACGAGCCGGTCGGCAACCTCGACTCCGAATCGGCGCGGATCGTCATGGAAACGCTCAAAAGCATCAATGTCAAAGATGCCAAAACCGTCATTCTGGTCACGCACGACGCCCGTTATCTTCCCTATGCCGATCGGGTGTATTTCTTCAAAGATGCCGGCATCGACCACGAAGAGAAAATGAAGCCGTCGACTAATTTGGACTTGGCCGCCAACGAGAACGGTCCTGAAGGAAAGAACGCCGGACTCGAACGCCTGGCGCGCGTGCACCCGTCGCTGTCCTTGCCCGAACTCAAAGCCTGCGCCCTTTCCAATTGGCTGGTGGAAGAAGTGACGCCCGAACAGCGCAAACGCATTGAGGCTTCGATGGTCAAGCTTCTGGCCGGAAAAATCAGCGAGCACCAATTCTTTGAAGAACTCAATTTGTCCTACGCCAAAGGCGGCGCGGGATTGTACTCGTCAACGGCCGCGACATTGGTCCGCCGCGTCGTGCATATTTCGCGCGAAGCGCGGATTTACGCGGAAAATTTGAAAAACGCCACCGATGAATCGCGGAAACACCGTCTGGCCAAGCTGTTGCGGCTTTACGTGCTGGAAGATCACAAAGGGAATTTGATCGAAGAAAAAATGCAGCGCCTGGAAACGGTGATTGATGAGCGCATTGAGGGCGCGGTTCGCCACGAGGGTTTCATTAAACAGCTTTCGACCAAATTCAGCGCCGGCGGGGTCGGTTTTACCCCGGTCGTGGCCCAGCGCCTGGCCGAGCGGATGGAGATTATAATGTCACTTAAGAACTAGAGCCATGAAAACCGCCGATCTTTTTCGTCTTTCCACGCGCATGTTCCGGACGCGGCCGATGCGCACGTGGCTGACCATTTTGGGCATCAGCGTCGGAACCGGCGCCGTGCTGTTTTTGGTGGCGCTCGGTTTCGGGCTGCAGAACATCATCCTGCAAAAGATCGTTTTTAATAAAGCGCTCCTGAGTTTGTCGGTTACCTCGAACAATGAAAATATCGTCATGACGCCGGCCGTCATCAGCAAGTTCCGCGCCGTGCATTTGGTTACTGACGTGGCGCCGCTCGCGCGCTTCAACGGCCAAATGTGGACCGGCGACGTTTCCGGCAATGCTTCGTTTTTTGCCGCGCCCGCCTCGTTTTTCGACTACGCCGGCATTGCACCGCTCGCCGGGTCGCTCTATAAGGAGGGGGAGGGCGGCAAGGTCGTTGTTTCCGAAGCGGTGCTCAAGCTTTTTGGCTTTGCCGACGCCACCGCGGCAATCGGCAAGAGTGTCACCATCCAGGTCTATGTGACCAATGACACGAGCGACGGTTCGCAGGTGCAGGTTGTCGACTTGCCGCAAAAGTATACGATCAGCGCCGTGGTTGAAGGGCCGCAAGACAGCTTTGTCTATTTGCCGCTGCCGGATGTTTCCGCCGTCGTGCCGATCAGCGTTTACGAACAAGCCCAAGTTGCCGTTTCCGCGTCCTCCGCCCTTGAACCGGCCAAAGAAGAGTTCTTGAACATGGGCTTCCAGGTTTCTTCGCTTTCGGAAACCGTTGACCAGGCCAATAAGATCTTCAACGTGATCCAGATCGTGCTGGGCGTTTTCGGCGCCTTTGCCCTGTTGGTCTCGTCGATCGGCATGTTTAACACCATGACCGTCACTTTGCTGGAACGGACCAACGAAATTGGCGTCATGCGCGCCTTGGGTGCCAGCCGGCAACAAATCATGTTCATGTTCTTGGCCGAATCAATGGTGATCGGTTTTTTGGGCGGCGTCGTCGGCGTCGCCATCGGCGTCGTTTGCGGCGTGATCTTCAACTTCGGCATTAACATGCTGGCTGCCCGCTTTGGTGGCGCCTCGATAACGCTTTTCTCCTTCCCGACGAATTTTACCTTGGTGATCATCGCCATTTCGGCCATGATCGGCTTGCTTTCCGGCGTTTTCCCGTCCCGCCGCGCCGCCAAACTCGACCCGCTGGAAGCGCTGCGGTACAAGTAACAGGTTGTCGAGGGATTAGGGGTTAGAGGTTAGGGATTAGCACTAAATCAAAAACCATTCCGTTAAACGGAATGGTTTTTTCGGCACTAACCCCCTAAGATCTAATCCCTGTATCGGTTATTCTGCACAGTTTTGGGTTATCCAACAGGCAAAATTTTTGCTAAAATATACGGGTATGCGACGTAGGCGTTTCATAACGCTCAAAACTCGTCGTCGCTTAACAAAAAGCCTCCGGGCGTTTTTGTTGTCTTGTCGTTCCTGGCACAAGCCGCTGGTCAATTTCTTCGCCAAAAACTCCATCTTCGCAAAGAATACCTGGACGCGCCGTTTCAGCCTGATTGCCTTGGCGGTCATTGTGGCGGCCAGCAGTTTTGCCATCTTCAACCGACCCAACGCCGCGCTCGGCCAAACCTACAGCCTGGCCCAGAATGATTGGTCGGGCGGCGTCGCTCCCGACACCGTGACCGCCCCCGCCTCGCTTACCGGCTGGAACAAATATGCCAGCGCCAGCGGCCTCACCGCCGGCGTTGGATCAATGGCGCTTCCGCCAAACCAGGGGACATTGTCAGAATCGTTTACCGCGACCGCGAATGAAGACATTGCCAACACAACCGGAAATTGGAACGCCTCAGCCGGTGAGTTGCAGGTGAACAGCAACCCGGGAACCGATGTGTCGGCCGCCGTCTCGTCCATGCTTCCGTCGGATTATTTTATTTCAAACACGATTTACGACCCGGTGCACAATGCTTTGTATTTGTACGGCAGCAATAACTCTTCAGGGCCGTGCACATATATCAAATATAATATAAACACCGGAACAGCAACGGATTTATCGCCGTCGATCTTGTCCGTCATCCCAACATGTCATAACGGTTCAATCGGCAACTCCGTATATTATCCCGCCACCGGTGAGATATATGCCTCGGCTTATGGCGCGACATGCTGCGGTACCGCGTATTATTATAAAATAAATACCGCCAATGACGCGATTACCGATATGACCAGTGTCATGGCTCCCGCTGCCGCCGGCGGTCCGACCGGAATGGGAATCGATACGGCAAACGGTATTATATACTTCGCGGGACAGAGTAATAGCATTGGCAAATATGTCATCGGAGGAAGCGCTACCAGCCTCTCTACGGCTTATCAATCGGCCATTGGTTTTAAAAGAATTTTCGGGTTTCAGTGGGCGCCGGATCAAAACACGCTGTATTTTGGCGGAGAAAGCGGAATGTTTGGAAAATATTCGCCGACCGGAGGGTTTACGAATCTTAATTCGGTAACCGGAGGAGCTTTGGCCGCAAATTTCCAATACGCACTGGCCTATGATTCGGTCCATTCGGTAATCTATATGGGCGGGGCCAACACCTTTGTTTCATATTCCGGCGCCGGCACGTTCGCCGATCTTTCGTCTTTGGCGAACAGCGCTATGGGCGGCGTCATGATCAGGGATGTGAAGTTTTCCCAACAGATGAATGGGATATTTTTGGCGAACGAACGTAGCTCGACTTCAACAGAGGCGTTTTATTCAATTGACGGAGGCAGTATTTCGATCATCGGTTTGGCCAAGCCAGCAAAATCAGTTGCTATCGACAGTTCCGGCACAACTGCGTTTTTCGGCGGTGATCGAGGGGCTTTTTTGGTAAAAGTTCCACCAAGCTGTTCGACCTGTATCGCGACATCACTGACCCTCGACGCCACCACGCAAAACATCGCCTCGGCCACGCTCACCAAGCAGGACACGGTCGGCACCGGGACGATTGTCTACCAGCTTTCCAATGACGGCGGTGCGACGTATAACGCCGTGACGCCGGGGTCGCTTTATGCTTTTTCGACGATCGGTTCCGATCTGCGATTCAAGATCACGATGACGGGGAACGCCACGGTCCAGGACCTGTCTATTGCCTATAATTATTTCGCGGCCAACGGGACGCTTACTTCATCGCGCTTCGATTCGACCGACGCGGCGAATATCGTGAGCCGACTGGTTTGGGATGAAACTGCTCCGTTGCCAGCCGGCGTCACAGTCACGGCTTCGCTTCGAACCGCCGATACGTCGACCAACCTGACCGGCGCTTGGACCGATCTCACGAATGCGAGCGCTAGCTGCAGCAAAGTCGGCACGACCGTCACCTGCAGCGCCGCAGCTTTGCCGGCCGGTCTTCAGGACGGGAATGCCGACCGCTGGTTCCAGTATAAGATCAACATCGCCTCTGACGGGCGCAATACCGCCACGGTTTCTTCGTTCGGGATCCAATTTGTCGTGAACGCCGCCCCGGAGGCGCGGAACGTCACTGCTGTTCAAAACAGCGACGGTACAGTAACCGTTCATTATGAAGTTCGCGACGCCGATACGGCAAGCGGCTCGCCGGCCAATCGCGGCCATGTCACGCCGTCGTTCGAATATTGGGACGGGTCCGTCTATCAGCCGATCGTCTCATTGGCCGTTGGCGATGCCGGCGCCAAGGCGGTGGCCGCGGACGGGGGTTGGAATAATGCCGTTTATACCGCCACCTGGACGCCGGCCGCAGATTACGCGGGGCATTTCATGAATAACACGGCAAAGATCCGCGTGACCGCGAGCGACGGCGAAGGCGCGAATTCGACCGGGTTGGCCGAGTCCCCGTTCTATACGCTTGATACGGCCGCCCCTTTGTCGACCTCGGTCACCGTTGACGCCTCGACAACGCCGGCGACCGTTCATTTGGCCGCGACCGATGATAACGGCATCACGATGAAGGTTTCCTCATCCGATCCGACGCTGGCGACGACCGCGTCCGAGCCGTTTGCCGCCGCCAAAACCATGACATTGTCCGAAGGCGCCACGGTTTATGCCAAGTTTACCGACGCCTTTCAAAACAGCACCGGCATCCAGTCGGCCCTGGTGCCGTCGACGCCGACCGCAGTCATGATCCAGGACACTTCGAACATTCTTTCCGATCCGCGCCTGTATCGCTTGTTCGTGGCCTGGAAAGTGGTTGCCGGTTCGTTCGCCACTTATCGCGTTCATCGTTCAAATTCGCTCGACAACCCGGCCGGCTGGCCGGAGGTTGCGTCAATTGCCGCGCGCGCCACCAATTATTATATCGACACCAACGTCAACGAGAACGGCCATTACTATTATTACGTCGATACGGTTGATCCGAGCGGCAATGTCTCGTTCCGTTCGACGATCGTCGACGGCATTGCCGATGGGGCGCAGTCCGGCGGCGAGGGCGGGGGAGGGATCGGCCCGGCCCCGGTCATCTCAAACGTTTCCCCCGGCGCGCCGCAAGCGACAACCGCGACGATCACGTGGAATACCGATGTGCTGTCGGATTCCACGGTCAGCTATTCAACCTCGCCGTCGACTTTTTCGAATTCCGTCTCCATCGGTTCGCTGGTGAATAATGACAGCGGCGTCGGCCGCCATGAGGTTATTTTGACCGGCTTGGCGCCGGAAACGACTTATTATTTCCGCGTCAGCTCCAAAGACATCTACGATCAAACGACGACCGACGCGAACGGGGGAACGGGCTACAGTTTTGCCACGCCCGGCGGCCCGGTCATTTCCAATACTTCGGTTGTCGAGACGACCAACACGACGGCGCGCGTGAGCTGGACGACCAATGTTCCGGCTTCGTCGCAGCTGGTGCACAGCGTCCATGCCGACATGGCCCAGCCGACCTTTACCACCGGCACGTCCAATTCAACCATCGACCATGTCGTTAATTTGACGAACTTGAGTCCGGGCACGATGTATTTTTTCTATGTCAGCTCGGTCGACGTTAATTCTTCATCCACCTCCGACAAGCGCGTGGTGGGCGGCGTGCCGCAATACTATTCGTTCACCACGACCAACGACATGACGCCGCCGGCGATTTCCGCGATCAGCGTTCGCGCCCAGCCGACGAGCGCCGACATCATTTGGACGACGGACAAGGTTTCCGATTCGCAGGTCGAGTTTGGCCTGACGACCGCTTACGGCTCAACGACGTCCGTCGATCCGACGCTAACCAACCGGCACGTCATGACCATCACCGGGCTTTCGCCGCAAACGGCGTATAATTTCCGCATTCATTCGCGGGGCAACAATTCCGTTTTAGGCATGAGTTCCAACCAAGTCTTTACGGCGCCGGCGGCCGGCGACGCCACGCCGCCCGCCGTGACCGGCGTTTTCATCGCCAGTTTGAGTTTGAATTCGGCGACCGTCAATTGGACGACCGATGAACCGGCCACCTCTTACGTCGATTACGGCGTCACGACGGCGGTTGGCAGCTCGGCCGGTTTCGAAACTCTCGCCAAACAGCACTCGGTTACGCTCGACGGCCTGCTTGGCGGCACGGCCTATTATTACCGCGTTCGTTCGGCCGACGCTTCGGGGAATACGACGATCGACAATAACAACGGGTCATACTATGTCGTGACGACCGCCGTCGACACGACCGCACCGGTCATTTCGGACGCCGACAGCATCATTTTGATGAATTCTTTCCGCGCGATCTGGTCGACGAACGAACTGGCCGATTCGCAGCTCGAATACGGTCCGGATGCGGGCTACGGTTCATCCACGGCGCTCGATGAGAGTTTGGTTCTTGACCATGCGGTCGCCGTCTCCGGCCTGAACGCGGCCACGACGTACCATTATCGCATCGTTACCAAAGACGCCTCCGGCAACCCCGCCGCCGGACCGGATCGCGTCGTGACCACCGCCGCCGAGGCCGACCATACGCCGCCCGTCATTGCTGGTCCCGCCGCCGGGAGCATTAGCCGCACGACCGCGACCGTCACTTGGACGACCGACGAGAAATCGTCTTCCGAGGTCGAGTACGGACCGAATACGACTTTCGCGTACAGCGCTTCGAATGTGAATGACAATACCATTAACCACTCGGTTGATCTGATCGGTTTGACGCCGGGCGCGCTTTATTACTTTAAGGTCGTTTCCGCCGACGGTTCCGGCAACATCGCTTCCGATGATAATCATGGCGCGGGATACTCGTTTACGACCACGGTCGACACGACGCCGCCGGTAATTTCCGGCGTGACCGCATCGCTGGTCGCCGACACATCGGCGGTCATCATTTGGTCGACCAACGAGCCGGCTAACGCGCAGATCGCCTACGGGCCGACGACCGCTTACGGGTCGCAAACCGCCCTGGATACGACGCTTTCCACCGCGCATTCGGTCACGATTACCGGTTTGACCGCCAAGACGCAATATCTGTACAAGGTTGTCTCGGCCGACGCCTACATGAATGCAACCACCGACGACAACACCGGCGCCGGCTACACTTTTACAACCACCGCTACGCCGGGCGCCTCCGCCAGTTACCGCCAGTCCAACATTGATACGACGCCGCCGGTCATCATGAACTTGAAGGTCGGTTCGATCGGCAAGAATGTCGCGACCGTCGAATGGAACACCGATGAAGCCGCCAATGGCGTGGTCAAATACGGAAAAACGATTGCCTACGGAACTTTAGGCGGCTCGATCGACGAGAAGATAAGTTCGCACAAGGTCTTTTTGAACGATCTAAGCCCCGGCACCATTTACCACTTTATTGCCGTTTCTTCTGATGCCTCCGGGAACCAGGCAACCTCGACCGATCGACTGTTTGCGACGTTGAACGAAGACGGCACGGTCGTTCCAGTCCCGCCGCCGGAGGAAACGAGCCCGTCGACGCCCGTCGCGCCGACGAATACGAATACGCCCGTCGCGCCGGAAACGCCGCCAACCGTCGATGCAAAAACGCGCGCCATGGATCTTTTGGCTTCGTTAGTCGGCGAACCGGGCCTTTCATCGGTCCCCGAGGATTTCTTAACGTCGACCATGAACGACATCATTGATCGCGTTATTCACGCGCCGGCCATTGTCGGGGTTGCGCCGCGGGTCAATGTCGAGGGAACAACGGCCAAGATCGGCTGGATCACCGATAAAAAAGCGACGAGCACCATTGCCATCGCCACCGACGGCGAGTACAAACCGGCGCAAGCTGAGCCTTACGTCACGGTTGTTTCGACGCCGAATGAGTTTGCGACCGGCCATGAAGTCGTTGTTAAAAATCTTTTGTCGGCAACCACCTACCACTTCCAGGTTCGCTCCAAAGGCTTGGTCGGCGGCGAGTCCCGCAGCAAGGATGCCGTGTTCCAGACGACCTCCGATCTGCCGGTCATCACCGATGTCATGTTATCCGACGTTGTCGATTCGGCGGCCACGGTGCAGTGGAAGACCAATGTTCCGACCAATACGCTGATCGAGTATCGCGACATTGCCGCTGGCACGACCCTGACGCAAGGGGACACGGCCATGTTGCGCGATCATAAATTCGACTTGAATAAGCTGGCTTCCGGCACGGCGT
>JAHFIF010000088.1 GCA_023246535.1 bacterium | reverse complement strand
CCGGAAATACGTTCGATGAATGGCATGGCTTCCACGGCGGTCTTGCCTTCGAGCATTTTTTCCACGCCCTTGTGCTTGAAGAACAGCTTGCCTTCGAGCGTGATAATGCGCTCGCCAATGACGTTAAAGCGGAAGTGGCCGGGTTCGATGATGCCGGCGTGGATCGGGCCGACGGGGATTTCGTATATCCCCTTTCCCTCAACGGCGTGCATAGGGTACGGCTCGCTGGCGTGGTCCAGTTTGGTGTTCCAAGCAAAATCTTTCTTGAGCGGGTGGGTGTTGGCGGGAATGTTTTCGTGGTGGACCAAGCGGCGCCAATCGGGATGACCGTCGGCAACAAGGCCGAACATGTCATTGATCAAGCGCTCGTACCAGTGGGCAGCCATGACTTTGGCGGTGACTGACGGATAGTGTGGGTCGTTGGCGTTTACCTTGATGCGCAAGCCAAAATACGGCGTGGCGCCGCCGAGGCGGAAGACGGCACAGACGGCAAAGTTATGGTCGGCTTCTTCTTCGGCAAACATGAGGGCGAGCGGGACATTGAGGCCGTTAACCAACTTGTCGGCCAGTTCGGCCAAGCGTTCGCGTTCAATTGCGAAAAAAGGCGTTGCTTCTTTCGTAGGAGCAGCGGTCAAACCGAGTTCGGTGACGATCTCATGCAATTCCATAGGGCTAAATTATCGAGATTATGCGGCTGATCATGTCTTGTCCCGGACCAACCAAAAGCGCGAGGCCAAAACCAACGGCGAGCACGAGCGCGGCAACCATGACCGTGTGCACGGCGTTCCAGTGTTCTTTGGTGTAGTGCTCGGGCGCGGCGTGTTCGTGGCTCACAAAAAGCATCGGCATGAAGTTCATGAAGAACGAACCGGCGGCCAGGACCAGCGCCAACAGGACAACGGCGCTTACGTACGGGTGGGCGGCAAAACCCAGGGAGAAAACGCCGAGTTCGGAAAAGAACAGCGGCGAGGGCGGCACGGCCAAGAGCATGACGAGCGCCACGGTGAAAAGCACGGCCAAGCGCGGCAAGTGGCGGGCAACGCCGGAAACTTTTTCAAACTTGGTGCTCTTGTAGGCGAGAAGGATGTTGCCGGTGCCAAAGAAGAGCGCGGACTTAAGAAAAGCGTGGCCAATGACTTCGATCATGGCAAAAACGACGCCGGCCGGACCAAAGCCCAGCGAAAAAACGGCGAGGCCCATGTGCTCGATGGACGAGTAGGCCAACAGGCGCTTGTAGTTTTTCTGTTTGATCATGAAACAAACCGGGGTGGCGACGGAGAGGGCGCCGAAGAAAATGAAAAAGTTATTGCTCCAGGCGGGCGAGCCGAGGACGGCGTCGACCACGACTTTGGCGCGGTAGATGATGAGGAGCGCGACCGAAAGCAAAACGCCGGAGAGCATGCCGGAAACCGGCGACGGCGTGCGGCCGTGCGCGTCGGGCAGCCAAGTGTGCATGGGAACAATGCCGACCTTGGTGCCAAAGCCGATGAAGATGAAAACAAAGGCGAGCTTAACAACGGCGGGCGGCAAGGTTTTGGCGGCGGCGAGCAAACCGCTCCAGGTGACCGACGTGACATCGGCGCCGTTCCCCGCCAAATAGACGGCGTAGTAGAACAGCATGACGCCGATGAGACCGATGGCAATGCCGGCGGAGCAAACCAAAATGTATTTCCAAGCGGCTTCCAGCGATCCGCCTTTGGTGTAGAAAGCGACCAACATGGTGGTAGCAAGGGTGGTGGCTTCAATCGCGATCCACATTAAACCAAGACTGTTGGCGGAAACGGCAATGGCCATGGAAATGACGAAAAGCGGAATGAGCGCGCCGTAGAGCCGCGCTTGCATTAAGGTGATCGTCCCCTCTTCCAGTTCGTCTTTAATGTACGGAATGCCGGCGGCCACCGCAAAAAGCTGAACGGTGGCGATGAGCGCCAAAATAACAGCGCCAAAACCGTCGAACTTAAGTCCGGCGTAACCAACGGGGAAATAACCGAACCAGGCGGCCACGGCGGCGAGCGCCAAAACAAAGGTCACGACCGCGCCCGCCATGGCGGCCATGGAGACGGCGCGATACGAGCGCAGCAAAATGCAGGCAAGAGCGGTAATGGCGGCGGCAAAGGCAAGAAGGATGATATACATAATTAGTCAATCAGCGTTTCGAGGTATTCGGTGTCGGCGCGGCGGCTTTCGCCATGGACCTGATAAGTGAGCAAAGCCATGAGAATGGCGCCAATGGTCACGTCGAAGAAGACGCCGACTTCAACAATGAGCGGCATGCCGCCGGTGAGCGCCAAGCCGAGCGTGAAAATGCCGTTCTCCAAAATGAGGAAGCCGACAATTTGCCCGTAGAGGCCCTTGCGCGTCATGAGCATGAGCAGTCCGAGGAGCGCGAGGGAAATGGAAACGGCGGCGATAAAGAAATTGTCGCCGAGCGTTGGGATGAGCGAGGTGGTGAGATAAAAACCCAGGACGACCATGACGAGCGCGGTGAACATGGACAGCGGCGGGCGCATGGTGAACGAGAGGCGTTCGCCGACGCGGCCGCGCGCCATGACCGTCACCATGAAGATCGGCAAGAAAACAACCTTGATGGCGAAGACCAAAGCCGCAGTAATGAGCAAATGCCAACGGCCCTCAAAATACGCGCCGGCGGCGGCAATGAGCATGAGCGCGAACGATTGCGCGGCAAACAGGCGCAGCAAAGAACGGACGCGCACGCGGCCAAGCATGAGCACGCCGGAAACCAGCATCAGTCCGGAGAGCACGTCGAGGATGGGACGATAAAGTTGCGAGTTCATAGCTTTAGAAGATGAGCGACAGGATCAGCCCGAAAAACGCCAGCAAATACGCGGTCGTGAAATATTCCTGCAAACGATAGAAGCGCATTTTGGCCACCATCGATTCGAGGAGCGCGGTTAAGAACGCGACAACGATGAACTTGGCGGCAAAAATAACGATCCCGGGGACAAGCGACGCGCCGGCGCCCAAAATTCCGTACGGCACGACAAGGTTGGCGAGGAAAAGCGCGAGCACGGCAAACTTCAACATTGAAGCGTATTCCAGCATCGCCAAATACGGGCCGGAATATTCCAGCACCATGGCTTCGTGGACCATGGTCAATTCCAAGTGGGTGGTGGGATTGTCGACCGGGTAACGCGCGCCTTCGGCCAGCACGATCATGGCGAACGCGGCCAAGGTGAAGACAAGGAACGGATGGGCCAGCCACCACGGCGCGCTCGCGAGCGTTTGCACGACGCCGCCGGCGCTCCACGAACCGGTGATCACGCCCAGCGCGGCCACGACAACGATGAGGCAAGGTTCGGTGAGCATGGCAATGGTCATTTCGCGGCTCGAACCCATGCCGCAAAAAGCCGAAGCCGCATCCATGCCGCCGAGGACCAGCGCGCCGGCGCCGATCATGAGCAGTGCGGCGATGAAGAACAGATTGCCGGTCGCAAGACCGCTCGCCAAAACCGTCGGCACAAAAATAGCCACCAGCACACTGGTACCAAGAACAACGTACGGCACGGCGCGGAAGACCCAGCTCGTGTGTTCGCTCACGGTCATTTCTTTGCGCAGCAGCGTAGCCAGCGAGCGGTACGGGGTAAGGAGCGGCGCGCCGCGGCGGTTTCCAAGGAACGCTTTAAACTTGCGCACGGCGCCAATAAAGAGCGGCGCGAGCGCGAGAATGGCGAAGGTACTGATGATGGAAACTAGCGTGTTCATAGGGCAATGATCAGCGTCACGACCAAGGCAACAAAGATGAGGGCCAAATAGAATTGGACGACGCCGTTTTGCAAACGCTTAACGCGCCCGGCAAAAACATCGATCACGCGCCCGACCGGACGATAGATGAACGTTTCGGCAATGGAGCGCGAGCCGAGTTCCAATTTCATTTTGACGATCCAGCGATTGTCCGGGGAAACCGGCTCGGCGCTGAGCTTTTTCCAAGGCAAGGTGAAAAGGCGGAAGAAGAAACGCGGCGGCGCGGCAAAGGCGGTGGCCGTGTATTCCATGCGCGAAGTAAGCGGCGAGCCGCAGTCCCAAGTGTCGGTTAGGCGGCGCTGGCGCGACCCAAAGACCGAGCGCAGCAGGAAAACTGCCAAGATAACAGCGATGAGCGACAAGACGACGACGAGCGGCGAAAAGGAAATTCCGCCGACCAAGAGCGAGGAGCCGACGAACATGGCGCCTTCGGCATTGGGGAAAACGCCGCGCAAGAAATGCGGCAGAGCAATGCCCAGTGCAATGCAGAGCGCGCCGGCGACCAAGGGGCTGGCGTAGAGCGCGAGCGGCATGGCGCCGACTTTGGCGGCGTGCTCGCTGCGCGGCTTGGCCAAGAAAGCGCCGGCAAAAATTTTAACCATGGCAAAAGCGGCCAAACCGGCAGCCAGGGCAAAAACGGAAATAACGATCGTCAAAATCAATCCGAGCACGGCGCCGGCGCCAATGGACGAAGCCACGGCGGTCATAAAGATCCATTCGCCGTAAAAGGTCCCGGCCGGCGGCAAGGCGGCGGCGCAAAGGCCGAGCGCCAAAAATATTCCCGAGAACAGCGGCCACTTTTTGGCCAAGCCGCCCATGAGGTCGAGGTCGCGCGTGTGCGTTTGCGAAATAAGGGCGCCGGCGGCCATGAACAAGCCGGACTTAAAGAGCATGTGGCAGAAGGCGAAAATTAAGAGCGCGATCCAAACGGCGCCGGCCGCTCCCCCGCCGCCCAGCGAGAAAAAGAGCGCAACCATGGCGGCCATCGAAAACATAAGGCCCATGTTCTCGACCGAGCTCCAGGCGAGCGCGCGCTTGAGGTCGCTTTCAACGGCGGCCATGAGCGCGCCGTAAAAGGCCGTGAACAGCGTGAGGGCG
>JAHFIF010000087.1 GCA_023246535.1 bacterium | reverse complement strand
TGCCTTGAAGAAAGCGGAGGGGGAGTGGTCTCAAAAAGATAGAGATCGACTGAATGGAGCAGGTTTCAATCTCCACAATTTTCCGGTTTCCGAAAAAGTCATCTATGTCGTCGGTTTGCCGGAAAAGACCGATTTGGTCCAAGCGCTAGGTTTTGACGGTTTCACCGTCGAACGCACGCTCGTGTGACCGAGTCGCCGCCATCCGCCCCGTTGTCGCAATGCGGGGCGGATTTATTTTATCCAAAAACAAAATCCCGACGAGCGGGATTTTGCGAAAGACAAAGTTGGTTTATTTGGTCGAACCGATGACCGCTTCTTCAAGTCTGATGCTCAAGATCTTGGAAACGGCGTCGTCGCCCATGGTGACGCCGTAGATGATGCCGGCGCGTTCCATGGTGTAGCGGTTGTGGGTCACGACGATGAATTGCGTTTTGCCGGTCAACTCGTAGACAATGTCGGCGAAGCGGATGGAGTTGGATTCGTCCAAGGCGGCGTCGACTTCGTCCAACACGACGAAGGGGGAGGGGTTAACGGCGATGATCGCGGAGATGAGCGCGATCGCGGTTAAGGCGCGTTCACCGCCGGAGAGGACATTGATGCTCTTCACGCGCTTGCCGGGCGGCTGGGCGACAATGTCGACGCCCGGGCGGGTGCGGTATTGCTTGGCCGGCGCGTTGGGGTCGGCTTCTTCGCCCTCGACCGGCTGCGGCGCGGTCTCCGGTTCCAGGTAAATGAGTTTGGCGTTGCCGCCGTTAAAAAGAATGCGGAAGAATTTCTCAAACTCGACGCTGATCTTTTTAAAGGCTTCGTGGAAGGCGCGGCCGATGGTTTCGTCCAGCTCCTTGCCAAGCTCGAGCAGTTTGCCTTCGGCGGAGATGAGGTCGTCGTATTGCGTTTTAAGGGTTTCGTAACGAACCGCGGTTTCGCCGTGTTCGCGGACCACCTCGGGGTCGATGCCGCCGATCGAGGCCAACTGCTGCTTGAGGCGCTGAATATGGCGATACGCTTCTTCCGGACTTTCCGGCAGCGGCGCGCCAAAAGCCGGGTTTTCGATCTTGTTCGTTTCTTCATCCGCGGCGCCGGCCAAAAGCGGGGCGATGTCTTCGATCTGCATTTCGGCCTTGATCTCGGACTCGATGTCTTCGAGGCGCTGTTCGGTCTTGGCCAAAGAAATGCGCCGTTCGCCCAGGTCGGAGCGCAGGCGGGTGACGATCTCCAGCATGTTCTGATATTCGCGCTGCAAGGCGAAGAAGGCGGATTTTTGTTCGCGTTCGCCCTTTGAAGCGTTGGCGATCTTTTCCTGAACGGCGTTGATCTTGGCGTTCACCTCGTGGATGCCGCGTTCGACCTCGGCCAAATTCTTTTCGTTTTCCTTGTTGCGCGTTTCGCCGCGGATCGTGCCGAGGAGTTCGGTGATGCGCGCGTCGAGGGCGGCTGCGGCCGTTTTGATCGCTTCAAGTTCCTCGAGCGTGGTCGCGTTATGGATTTTGGAAAGCAGGCTTTGTTCGTCGGCGTGGATCGATTCAATGCCGGCAATGACCGCGGCCATGGGGAGCTGGGCGTTCTTGCTGCGCTCGGCGGCGACGCGGATCTCGAAAGCGCGGTCGCGCAAACGCTGGCGTTCGGCATGGAGCGGCTCGAGTTCTTTTTGGAAGTCCAAGAGCGAGGCCGAAGAGGTTTCGGTCTTTTCCAAAGTGTTCAGCTTGTTTTGGATCGCCCGCAGGTCGACCTCTTTGTCGGCAACGGCCTTTTCGGCCTGGCTTGAGGCGCGCTTCAAGTTTTGCGCTTCGCGATGGATGCTGCGGTAAAGCGAGCCGTAGTGTTTTGATTGCAAAGTTTTAAGTTCGCTCTCAAGCGCTTCGCGTTCGCTCAAGCGTTTGACCTGGCGGGAGAGCGAGCGCAAGCGCGGCTCGATCTCGGCGAGCAAAATTTCCGCCTCGCGCAAATTCTCGCGCGTGGCGTCCAGCTTGCGTTCAGCCTCGTTCTTCTTGATCTGCAAATGGCGGATGCCGGCGGCTTCGTCAATTGCTTCTTTGCGCTCCTCGGGCGAAAGGAAAAGGAACTGGTCGATCATCCCTTGGCCGATCACGGTAAAGCCGCGTTCGCCGATGTTGGCCTTGGCGAGCAGCAGGTTAATGTCGGAGAGCCGCGCGCGGTTGCCGTTGAGCAGGTATTCGGAAGTGCCGTCGCGGAACAGGCGGCGGGTGATGACGATCTCCGGCGAGGTCAGGATCGTTTCAATGCTGTCTTCGTCGGTGACCGAGGCGGTCGACGGGTGTTCGTTCTTCAAAAAGAGCGAAACTTCGGCCATGCCCATTTTTGAGCGCTTGTCCGAGCCGGAAAAGATGACGTCTTCGCTTTTCTTGCCGCGCAGCTGCTTTAGCGACTGTTCGCCCATGACCCAGCGCATGGCGTCGGCAATGTTCGATTTGCCCGAGCCGTTCGGTCCGACGATGGCGGTTAAGCCGCGCCGGCCGCCCTCGCCCTGCTCGGAAAACAAAATCGTCGTTTTGTTGGCAAACGACTTGAACCCTTGGATCTCGAGGCGCTGTAAATACATAGGAACGTGTTGATTGTACCGTTTTAACCCCATCATTGACAAGGCAAAAAATGGGGCGTAGATTGACTGGATGTCCGAATACATAAAAGAACTTAACGCCGTCGCCCTGGCTCTAGAACAAGCCAAAAATGTGGTAACGGTTTCGCACCGCCGGCCCGACGGAGACACGATCGGTTCGGCTTTGGCGTTTTCCGCGGCGTTGGAGGCGGCGGGAAAGAATGTCCGCTGTTTTTGCGTCGATCAGGCGCCGGCGGTTTTTGCGCCGTTCATCGGTTCGCGGCGTTTTACTTCCGATCCGTCGGTCTTGGCCGCGGCCGACGTGGTCATTGTTTTCGATTCCGGGGATCTGCGTTTCGTCGGGGTCGACGGCGTTTTTTGCCGCATGGCGCGCCGCCCGACCGTCATTAACATCGATCACCACGCCGTGAACGAACGGTTTGGCGATATCAACCTCATCATGACCGACGCCGCCTCGACCACCGAGGTCGTTTTTGCGGTGCTCAAAACCTTGAAGTGGCCGGTAACGCCCGCCATGGCCACCGCCATCCTCATGGGGATCGTGACCGACACGATGATGTTCTTCAATCCGGCGACGACGGCGTCTTCGCTGCAGGTGGCGGCCGAGCTGGAGCGGCTTGGCGGCGACATCAAGAAAGTCTCGCAACTCGTTTCCAAGAACCGGAACATCGAATCGCTGGTGCTTTGGGGCAAGGCGCTGGAACGCCTCAAGTGGGACAAGGCGCGGTCGCGCGTTTCAACCGCGATCATGGCCGACGAGCTGGCCTGCATGGCCCCGGGCGACGACGCCGTTGACGGCCTTTCGAATTTTTTGAATAATAATTTATCGGCGCGGACGATCATGGTGTTGCGCGAGCTGGGCGGCGGCATGGTCAAAGGGAGCTTGCGCACGGCGAGCGACGAGATCGATGTCTGCGAAGAAGCGGTCAAATTCGGCGGCGGCGGGCACCGGAAAGCCGCCGGGTTCGCCGTTCGTGGTAGAATAGTCGAAAAGGATAACGAATGGACGGTGGAGAAAGAATAATGGAATCTAGGGATTAGAGGTTAGAGATTGGGAATTAGTGCCGTCCCTAAACCCTAACCCCTAAACCCTAACCTCTCTTAAATATGAAACCCTCCAATTACTCCCTCATCCCGACCGTCATCGAGAAGTCGCAATTTGGCGAGCGCGCTTACGATATCTATTCCCGGCTCCTCAAAGAGCGGATCATCTTTTTGGGCGACGCGATCGATGACGACGTGGCCAACACGGTGATCGCGCAAATGCTGTTCCTGGAATCGCAGGACAAGACCAAAGACATCAAGCTCTACATCAATTCGCCGGGCGGTTCGGTCACGGCCGGGCTCGCGATCTACGACACTATGCAATTGATCGGGCCGGACGTCTCGACAATCTGTATCGGCATGGCCGCCTCAATGGCCTCGATCCTGCTTTCGGCCGGCGCCAAAGGCAAGCGCTTTGTGCTGCCCAACTCCGAAGTGATGATCCATCAAGTGATGGGCGGCGCCCAGGGGCAAGCCAGCGACATTGAAATTTCCGCGCGCCATATCTTGAAGCTCAAAGAACGCCTGAACAAGATCCTTGCGTCGCATACCGGACAAAAATTCGAAAAGGTGACCAAGGACAGCGACCGCGACTATTTCATGTCCGCCGAAGAAGCCGTGGAATACGGTTTGGCCGATAAAATAATTACGAAATAACGGCTGTCATCCCAAGTTGGCTGTGGGGCAAGGCTGTTAAAATATTACAAAGATGTTTAAATACCGCCGGTAAAACGGCGGTATTTTTGCACTCTTGACACGCAGTCCGGGCGGGGCTAGGGTTGCTTGTCAGATCTTTGACACACGCCAGCAAAACCGCCATTGGCGGGGAAGGAAAAGCATGGGCAAGAACAATGATGCGTTAGTCGTTTTTGCGCTTTGGGCCGGACTTAGCGGCGGCTGCGCCGCGTACCAGTATCCCGGCCTGTTCGTCGCGCCGGTCGCTTTAGGCACCGGTTCGGCGCACGCGACCAAGGATCAGATTACGGCCGCGCCCGTTCCCGATTACTCCGACTTTCAGCCGTCCGGCGGCTCGGGCGCGATCACCAGGGACGCGAGCTCGTTCGAAGTGTCCGTCGCAAGCGAGGCTTTTCAGGTTTTCCCCGGCGGCCTCATTCTCGGCGCTTCGGCCCGGTGGTTCAATTTCTCCAACAAACCGCCGGCCGTGCCTTGGTTCGCGCATACGCTGCAGCGTTCCACCTACGATTGGTGGGATCCGGTCGTCTTCGACGAGGTGACGCTGGAAAGGAGTCCGACGATCGGCGGCTACATTGGCATGATGTTTTTCGGCAAGGGCGGGTACAAGGGGGCGCTGGTCCAATACGGCGTTTCCATCGGCGGCTACGACATCAGGCACTACCGGTTTACCGGCGTC
>JAHFIF010000086.1 GCA_023246535.1 bacterium | reverse complement strand
TTCAGAAAATCTTCCTGGAGGGCTTTTTGCTCCTGAAGCTCGCGGATCTTTTTGATGTCGGTCATGTCGCGGGCGACGCAGACCATGATCTTGGGGTCGGAAAATTCCGCGACGCGGCTGATCAGTTCGAACGGAACGGTTCGCCCGTCTTTGGCGCGCATTTCGACCTGGAAGAACAGGATGCCTTGTTTTTTCATTTGTTCGACGCGTTCGGCGAGGATTCGGTCGAAAGCGGTCGGCTCCGTCCTGAATTCAAGATCGCGCGGCGTCATGTTAAGGAGCTCCTCGCGGCTGTAGCCCAATTTTTGACAGGCGGTTGCGTTGACATCGATGAATTTTTTGTCGTAAACGTTGCTTTCGGGCATGATAAAAACCGCGTCGCCGGCGCTGTTGAAGATCGTCCGGAATTTATTTTCTTCGGTCGCGGCTTTTTTCGTGAGGCTGTGGATCATCCGACGTTCCGAAAGGTCGCGGCAGACGGCGATGATCGCGGGCTGGTCGTTAAAAAAGATCGTCCGGGCGTTGATCTCGACGGGGATGATTTTTCCTGATTTGGTCATGTGTTCGGTCGGGAAGGTTGCCGCGCCCGCCGTGGCGACCATGCGGACCTTGGCGGCCGCGGCCGTCCGCGTCGCGGGGGAGGCAATGTCCTTGGCCGTCATTTTGAGCAGTTGCTTGCGGGTATAACCGAGCGATATCCAGGCCGCGTCGTTGACCTCGAGAAATTTGCCGGCCGCGTTCAAAATGAAGATCGGATCGGCGATATCGTTAAAGAGCGCATGGAATTCGTTTTTATATGACGCGGCGCTTTTTTGCGCCGCCAGTTTTTCCGTCGAGTCGCGGAAATACCAGATTCTTCCAATATAGCGTTTTTTATGCCTGATCGGCGCCGAAAAGCGGTCAAAGACCCGTCCGTCGGCCAGCGCCAGCTGGTCGAAACTTTTTTCATCGCGGTGGGCGTAAAGATATTTGACCTTGCGGACAAAGGCGTCGGGGTCGGTCAATTTGTCGAGAACGGCGGCAAGCAGCTCGCTATCCTTCCCGGTCGCGAGGATTTTTTTGGGGAGGCGCCACAAGCGTCCGAATTGGCGGTTTTTGGTTAATATTTCCCCTTTCGGTCCGACCGCCAAGATGCCGTCGAGCGTCGTTTCGAACTGCGACGCCAAAAGCGCGCACCAATCGGCGCTGCCGCGCATAAGCGCTTTGCCGGCGCGTTTTTTTGCTGTCGCCATACTATCGGACCGGCTTCGCGCCGTCGACGATCGCTCGGACCTTGGCGATGAAATCGTTCATCGCGAAAGGTTTTTCCATGACGTCTTTGATCACGGCGAGTTCGTTGAATTTATTGAGCGACAATTGGAATTCTTTCGACTCGATCGGCAGCGCCGAAACGAGCAAGACGGGAATGCGGCGCATCTTTTCGCTGCCGACCATGGCGGCGCAAACGTCAATGCCGCTCACCTCCGGCATCATGATGTCGAGCACCAGCAAGGCGTAATCGGGGTTGGCGGTCATTTTCCCCAAGGCCTCTTTGCCGCCGTAGGCCGTGTCGATGGTCAAGTCTTTTTCCCCGCTTAAGGAAGCTTTTAACGTTTCAACGGTATTGATGTCATTGTCGACGATCAAGACGCGCATATCATTTGGAATTAGGTTTGAAATATTTTTCGATGATCGAAAGGTTCTGGTTGACCGGCCTGAGGACGGGGGCCATGTCTTTGCCAAGCGGTTCCGGAGTGGTGATTATTTTTATGCCGAGGCATTTTTCGTATTGGTAAATAAGGACGGCGATGACCTCGGCCGGGTCTTTGGTGATTTTGGTTATTCGCCCGGTTGACCGATCGATCTTGAGGCCGCGAACCTTGCTGGCGAGCTCAAGGGCTTTGTCCCCGATACGGTAGCGCATTTGTGCGACGATGTCGCTGGTGATCTCGTAGAAGACGCGTTCGCGAGACGGGATGCTTTCATATGCCAGCGGGGCGTTTCTTGATCCGCGCCGTTTTTTGTTTGCTCGGCTGTCGTTGGCCGTAAAAATGACCACGATCGCAAAGCAGGCGGCGGCGAGTATTATAAAAATTGATGCGGCGGCGTTAATGAACATATGAATTCTATCATTTTTTGCCGTTTAAGTCGCTTTTATTTAGGTATGAAAAAAGTAAGCTGTTCATTCAGCTTACTTTTTTTCCGGTTGTTTAAAGTTGTCTAACCTCGGGCGAATTTTGGATTGACGGCGATCGACAGTTTTCGGACCAGGAGCAGGTCCTTCACGGTGGTTTCCGTCGCCACCTTGTTGTTGATCTCGCGGCCGGCGTTATAAACGGTGCGCCAGCCCTTGCCCGGCGTGGCGTCCTCGCCCCATTTTTCGAGCATTTCGTCCCAGGACCATTCTTTACGCATGGTCGCGGCGCTTTTGAGGATCGTTTTGCAGAGCAGGTCCTGGTCGGAGTTGTAGGGGATCTGGATCTCGACGCCGGCAAAACCGATCTTGTGCGCGACCGGGTCGTAGGCCGGCGGCGGAAAGCGGCAGGTGCCGATCTTCTCTTTCAGGGTCGAAACAATGTCGGTAAAAACGTAATCTTTAAAACCGCCCGCGTTGGTATTTTGATTTACGTCCTCCATATTTTTTTGTTTATGTCATTTTAACCGTACCACCGGCAAATGTTTTGTCAATCATGTTCGCGTCAAGCGGAAAAACTTTTTCGTTTCGGTTTAAAAAAATAAAGCCCCGCAGGGCGGGGCGTTTATTTAGCGCTTGGACTTCTTCGCCTTGCGCTTCGCGGTCTTCTTCGCGACCTTCTTGGTCTTCTTCACTGCCTTCTTCGCTTTCTTGATCTTCTTTGCCATGTGAACACACCTCCTTTCTTTTTTTCTCGTCGAGCTGAGCTCGATCGAGTGAATCGTGCGAGAGAACGATGCACGTTAAAATAATTATATCACATTTTTTTGTAAATGTCGCGCGTGCGGCGCACTGTGCATAACTTTTTATCTTGGCGCGCGAGTGATACACTGTAAACGTATGACGCCCGCGTTCAAAAAAAATAAATTCGAAGCCGACGAGAACGATCACGATCTCCGCAGCGAGGAAAAATTTTTACGATCGCTCAATGATCTGGAAAGCGATTTTAAAAAGATCGAGGACGAGGTCGGTGCGGAAAAGTGCGACGGCGACCCGCGCTGCCTTGAGGCAAAATTGTCGGTCGAACTTTATCGGGCGGAACATGACAACGCCGGCGCTTTTAAATTCAAACGTTTTGAAAGAGGCATGATCGAGGCTTTTGACCGGGCTGATCGGGCGGAACCGGGCGAGAACGGTTTGCCGCGGGAATTGGCGGAAAAACGTTATATCTTCGTCGCGGTCAACGAGCTCGACCGTCTTAATAAGGAAGGGCACAGCCAAGCGGCCGGGGATGCCGGTTTGGCGGCGGCGATCAAGGCGATCGACGCGGTTTGTTCGGCGCGGCTCGGGGAGGCGCGGGCGGGCGAAAAGAATATTTTTCGCTACGGCGGAAACGAGTTTTGCGTCGAACTCGACGGCGCGACCGATGAAGAGGTCAGGGACATTAACGCGGCGCTCGTGAACGCCAGCCTCGACATGGGCGATTACGCGCGGGTCAAGCCGCCGGTCGAGCCGCCGCCGCTCGCGGTCGTGAGCGTCGATCTGCGCGAGGTTTTTGAGACGATGATGAGCGTCGACGCAGCGCATGCGACCGCAACCGACAATCCGCTCGACTTGGCCGTCGACACGGTGGCCGCGCTGCAGCGCGCGGCCGATTATAATTTGGAAGTCGCCAAATTCGTGACCAAGATCGATCGCGCCGTTGAAAAGATCAAAAGCGCGGATCCGGCGGAAGCGGAAATATTTTTTAACAATTATTTGCGAAAGAGTTTGGAGGGGACGCCGCTTGATTCGGCGGAAGCGGTGCGCGCCGAATATGATCGACCCGGTTTCCGCGAAGTGGTCGAATTGCTGGCGGTCAACGCGGCCCGCGCGCGCTTTGCCGAGGATCGAAAATTCGCCGAGTTCGAGAAATATTTGGTCAACGTCCGCTTGCTCGCGATCAGCAAGGATTTGGAGGCGGAAGCCGGCGCGCGTCCGCACGAAACGATCGACCGCGATCAAAAGATCGCCGTCGTGCCGCGCACGACCAAGGGGCTGTCACGGCTTGCCCAAGCGCGGGATAAAATGGCGGCGGCGCGCGGCACCAAATGGGAAGGGGCCGAGCGCAAGGCTTACGCGATCGAGGCGGCGCGCCGCGACCGCGGCACCGGACTGCTGGAGCGCGGCCGTTTTTACAGCGAGTGGAACGCGCAGGTTACGGAAGCGCAGGAACGCGGCGCCGAGGCAGCGGTGGTTTTTGTCGACATGGGCTTTCTCAAGTATTTCAACGATGCGGGCGGGCGCAGCGTCGGCGACGCGGCCTTGCGAACGGCTGCCGATCTTTTGGAGCGCGCCTTTGATGAGGCCGGCGTCGTCGGCGAAGCCTACCGCTACGGCGGCGATGAATTTGCGGTGCGCATCGAAGGCGGGCGCGCCGAGGCCAGGCGTTTTGTCGCGGCGCTCCATGATTTGAATGAAAAGACCGGCCGCATTCCGGATTTGGCCGGCTTGCGCGAGCAAACGGGGGACAAACGGTTAACCGGCGATTCGCGGTTCGATTACGCGCCGACGGAATTGGTCTTCAATGCCGGCATTGCCGAATTGGAGGATTTTCGCTTGATCCTGGACGACTTGCGCGAATCAGGCGAGCTTAACAAGATGCTTTCCGCGCGGAAAATATCGGAAGGCGAATTCCGCGCCGAATTGATGGTCAAGCTGGCGGACGCCGCGGTCGGCTATGAAAAAGCCGCGGAGCGATTTGCGACGCTGCTCAAATTGATGGCGGCGCCGGCCTACCGCGACCAAGACTCGCCGTATCATGCGCGCGTCGAATCGATCATCCGCTATTCGCAAAAGGCGATCTTCGGCGGCCAGGGCGGCGACGCGCTTTTGCGTTCGCTCGCCGCGCGCGCCGAGGCGCC
>JAHFIF010000024.1 GCA_023246535.1 bacterium | reverse complement strand
GTTCGCCTTCGTCGAGCGCAGCCCGGTTCTCGGAAGTCGCCAGTTCGCCCGGCGGGAAGAAGAAAAATTCGCCGTTCTCATCGGTCTTGATTTGTGGAAGAAGGGACATGGCGGATTGAGGCTATAAAATGATGTTTGGGTTTCATCTATTATATAGCTACTGCTGAAATTGCGAAAGGGGGTACGCCGAATGTCGAATGTCTAATATCTAATGTCTAATCCGCCGGACGATGATTCATCCCGCTCCCTTCTCACGCCATCCTCTCCTCGGGCAGGCGGGGTCCCGGGAAGGAATAAGAGATGCCTCAATATAGATGGAGCTTCTTAGAATATCGAAGCATCCACCCCCTCTCTTATTATAAGAGAGGGTGGGGTGAGTTAACGGGCGTAGAATTTGCGCTTATCTGCTCTCAATTAAAACTTCCGGATACGCGGCGCGGAGTTTGGCGACCAACTGAGCGGTGTTGAAAGACTTTTGCCGCGGCAGATCGGGTTCGAGCGTGGTTTCGAAGCGGGTTTCTTGGATGAAGTATTTTTCGCCGGGCTTAAGATAGCCGACCATCGCCATGAAATCGTCTTCGGTATGCGAGTGGGGGAGGATGGTGGTGCGAAATTCGTGCGGCACGCCCGAGTTTTGGATGAGGGCAAAGGTTTCGCGGGTGCGGTCGATGAGCGCCGGCGCGCCGACGCGGATGACTTCGTCGTATTTGTCCCAGGTTTGTTTAAGATCCATGGCAAAGTAGTCGGCGAGGTTCTCGCTGATGATCGTTTTAACCATCGACGGCGTGATGCCGTTGGTGTCGAGCTTCACTTTAAACCCCGCCGCTTTCAAGCGCCGCATGAAGGCGGGGAGGTCGGTTTGCAGCGTCGGTTCGCCGCCGGTGATGGTCACGGCGTCGGCCATTTTTTTATTGGCTTGGAGTTTGGATACGAGCTCGTCCTCGGAAATGACATTGCCGCCGACCATCGGGATCAGTTCGGGGTTATGGCAAAAGGCGCAACGAAAAGCACACCCCTGCGTGAAAAGGATCGCGCAGGGGGTCTTGGGGTAATCAAGGAGACTGAGTTTTTGGAATCCGGCAATGTTCATGGTGCGGTCGTCGCGCGTAATAATTATATTTTTTGGACTGCGGAACTTCCGCCCACCTCACGCTTCGGCGTGATTGGGCGGACCCGCGCACGAGCCGTTGCGAGATGTGCGGGCGCTCGCTCAGACAGTCCTCGTCTCAAAAAATATAATTATTACGCGCGACTCCTTATTAAACTTTATCACCGACTTAGCTCGCAATTGTCACCAACAGAATGCTATAAAAGAATTTTTTAATTTTTTGTTTCATATTTTTGATTATCTCGCTGTTAATTTTTAAGGGGGCGATTTTTATATTTATTTCTGTTTTTATTTCTGTCGATGTCGAAATATTAAGCATTCTTTCGGAATTCGAATCCGAGGTCGCGAGTTGCAAGCCAAATAGGTGATAAGTTTTTAATGTTCATCGATCAAAAACCAATCATTGCATGATGGGCTTTTGATCGAGCGCATGCCTTGGCATGTGCTCGATATTGAATGTTTTATAGACCGAACTGCGTCGGGGCGATCTGTTCGTTGATCGGCAGGCAGGCGACCTGGGGCATGGCGGCTTCGGGGATGACGTATTCTTTGCGTTCGGCGTATTCGCTCTTCTTGCCCTTGTTCCATTGGTCGACGGGGCGGAAGTAGCCCATGACCCGCGACCAAATTTCATTCTGCATGCCGCAAACGCCGCAGTTGGAAATTTCGCCGTTCTGGTAGCCGTGCGTCGGGCAGATCGAGAAGGTCGGAGTGATGGTGAAGTACGGCAGGCGGTAGTTCTCGGCGACGCGGCGGACGAAATTGCGGCAGGTTTCCCAGTCGCTGACGCGCTCGCCCATGAAGAGGTGGAGCACAGTGCCGCCGGTATATTTGGTCTGCAGCTGGTCCTGGTGGTCGAGCGCGGCGAGCGGATCCTCGGTGTGGTCGACGGAGAGATGGGTCGAGTTGGTGTAATAAGGAGCCTCCGAAGTGCCGGCCTGAATGATGCCGGGGAAACGGACCTTGTCTTCCTTGGCAAAGCGGTAGGTAGTGCCTTCGCCGGGTGTCGCTTCCAAGTTGTAGAAGTGGCCGGTCTTTTCCTGGTAGTCGGCCAGGCGCTCGCGCATGAAATCCAAGGTTTTGAGGGCGAACTCCTTGCCTTCGGGCATGGAAATGTCTTTGCCCAGGAAGTTGAGGCAGGCTTCGTTCATGCCGTTCAACCCGATCGTCGAGAAATGGTTGTGCAGCGACGGCAGGTAGCGCTTGGTGAAGGGGAGCAGGCCGCGTTCGATGTTGTCGGTCACCACCTGGCGCTTCATTTCGAGAGAGTCCTTGGACAGGTCCATGAGCCGGCCGAGGCGCTCGAAGAATTCGGCCTCGGTGCGCGAGAGGTAGCCGATCCGCGGCATGTTGATGGTGACCACGCCGATCGAACCGGTCATTTCGCCGGAGCCGAAGAGGCCGTTGCCGCGGGCGCGCAGCTGCCGGAGGTCGAGCTGCAGGCGGCAGCACATCGAGCGGACGTCGGACGGATTGAGGTTGGAGTTGATGAAGTTCTGGAAATACGGCGTGCCGAATTTGGCGGTCATCTCGAAGAGCGGCTTGGCCTTTTCGTCGTTCCAGTCGAAATCTTTGGTGAGGTTGTAGGTGGGGATGGGGAAAGTGAAAATGCGGCCGCGGTAATCGCCGGCGGTCATGACCTCGATGTAGGCCTTGTTGATGATGTCCATTTCCGGCTGGCAGTCGGCATAGGTGAACGGCATTTCGTCGCTGCCGATCTTTGGGTGTTTGGCCTTCATGTCCTCGGGGCAGGTCCAGTCCAGCGTGATGTTGGTGAACGGCGTTTGCGTGCCCCAGCGCGAGGGGACGTTGAGGTTGAAAACGAATTGTTGGATGCTCTGTTTGACCTGGGCGTAGGACAGATTGTCCTTTTTGATGAGCGGGGCGAGCAAGGTGTCGAACGACGAGAAAGCCTGCGCGCCGGCCCATTCGTTCTGGAGCGTGCCCAAGAAGTTGACCATCTGCGCAACCGCGGTCTCCAGGTGCTTGGGCGGAGCCGATTCAACCTTGCCGGGGACGCCGTTAAAACCCTCTTCGAGGAGTTGGCGCAATGACCAGCCGGCGCAGTAGCCGGAGAACATGTCGAGGTCGTGAATGTGCACGTCGCCCTCGAGGTGCGCTTCGCGGACCTCGCGCGGGTAAACATGGTGCAGCCAGTAGTTGGCAGTCAGTTTGCCGGAGATGTTGAGGATCATGCCGCCCAGCGAATAGCCTTGGTTGGCGTTGGCGTTGACGCGCCAGTCGGACTTTTGCAAATATTCGTTGATCGTTTTTTCCACCTCGACGGCGACCGTGCCGGCGGCGCGGGACTGGGCGCGCTTCTCGCGGTAGACGATGTAGGCGCGCGCGGTCTTAAAGTGCCCCGAACTCATGAGCGTGAATTCGACGATGTCTTGGATCTCCTCGACGGCGATCGATTCGGAAAGCTTTTTCGATTTGGAAATGAAGTGCGCGGCCATTTCGGCGATTTTGCGCGCCTCGGTCGCGTTGAACTCCTGGGTCGCTTCGGCGGCTTTGGTAACGGCGACGACGATCCGTTCTTTGTCAAAAGGGACCTTTTCGCCTTCGCGGGTAACGACCATGAGTTCGGACATATGCGTGTTTTTAAAATCTTTTTAATTAAGGGGCACCACCTACTATACCGCCCTTTGCCGAGCGTGCCAACAGGTTGGAAAACCCCATATATAGGGGTAGCAAACTTAGTTATACACAAGATGTTGTGTTTGTGGGTAGGCTGTGGGGAAGCTGTTCATAAGTGCGGCGGCCGCCGGCGGGCGGTCGGAACGCGTCGTTCATCGCGTCCGGCGCGGCGGAATCAAATTGACAAAAGGCCAAAAAAATGGTATCATTTTAACATCGTTTACTCATAAACATACCGTCTATGGGCTTCATCGAAGGTGCGAAAAGGTTTCTCCATATCGCCGCCGTAACCGGAACGGTCGCTGCCGCCAGCGAAGGCGTCGCCGCGGCAAAAAGCGTCGAACATCCGCCGGAAATGACGCCGCATGCCGACGTCCAACTGAGTCCGACCAAGGCTTTTGAGATCGCAAGATCAAAGGCTATCGAGGTCATCAATGACGGTCAAAACGACCCCGGTAGTTTTGGGGAACAGTCTAACGCCAACTGGACAGCCGTAATGGAAGATGGCGGCAAAGACGCGCTGCCGATCGTTAAAATAACCGTTCGCTCGGGCGGCAAGGAAGTTGTCAGCCGGTTCCGGCTGGTTAAGGGCGAGCCGACAGCTGATGAGAAAGGCAATATTCGCGATGCCTATAGTTTTGAAACCGATCCTGACGGGAAGGTTGAAGATGTCGAGGAGGCTAACCGAAGAAAAGAAGCCGAGGCAACGCTGGCGCAGGCCATGGGCCAAGGGCCCAAGACCGGCGGCGGCCATGTGGCCATGGGCGATGGCGAATAATTTTTTGAAGCAATAAAAACCGGCCCGATGAAATCGGGCCGGTTTTGTGTTTATTGGTTGAGTTTGGCAATGTCGCTCGCGTATTGGGCGGCGGTGGCGACGACGTTGTCGCCGTAAAAGCTGTAGGCGGGGTTGGTGCCGCCGGAAAAGTATTTCATTGCCGCCGCCCATTCGCCGCTCTGGCTGCCGGCGCCGCCGTCTTTGAGTTTGATCGCGGCGGCGAGGAAGGCGTCGCGGATGTCCCAGGGGTTGGCCGACTTGCCGGTGACGGCGGTCACCTTGGCGCGGTAGCCCATCCAGGTCGAGGGAATGAATTGCGCCGGACCCATGGCGCCGCCCCAGCCGATCTGGTTGCCTTTCTTGTCCTTCATCGGACAGGAGACCGGGGTGGTATTAATGTTCATCCCGAGTTCGGAAGTGATGGTTTTAAAAGGTTCTTGGTCGCGTTCGGGTTTCATGACGACCTTCCAGCTTTTGGACGCCGGATCACCGGCGCGGTTGCAGGTGCCGACATTCTTGCCCAAGCTCGATTCCTGGGTCAGGATCGCCAGCAGGAACGCGGCGCGCACGCCGGTTTGCGACGAAGCCCATTGGGCGATGGCCACGGCTTGGCCGAAGGTTATTTGTTTTGAAACTTCGAGCAATTGGTACAAGCGGCTTTTAATGGCGGCCACCTCCGCTTGCGTGCTTTTAAGGCTGGCTTGGTATTTGCTTTCTTTGCCTTTGGTTTGGGTGAGCAGCGTGCTTTGTTCGCTGACCGAGCCGGTCAGCTGTTTTTCTTGAAGCGATTTGATCGCGAGCAGGTTGTTCTCCTCGTCGCGTTTTTGCGCGATCGTTTGCAGGGAGGCGGCCAGTTCGTTATTGGCCAGCCGGCTTGCGGTATACATGTCGCTCAGGTTTTGGACCAGCCGCTCGACATCGGCTCGTTCGACAAAGGCTTGGGCCAAATTGTCGCTCGCGAGCATGATCTCGATGAACGAACGGCGGTCGCGCATGTTGATGGCGACGATCAGGCCGGCCATTTCCGTTCTTAAACTTTTCAGTTTTTCCCGGTTGATTCCGACCGATCCCTGGAGGGCCACCTCTTGCGCGTTGATATCGCTGATCTTCAAGGAAGAGATCTTGATTTGCGCGGTGATGAGGGCTTGTTGGTTCTTCAGTTGATTGATCTTGTTGACCAAGGTGTTCTTTTGTCCTTTGATCTTGGAGAGTTGGGTTTGGTAATTGTTGATCTGTTTTTGCAGATCGGCCAGCTGCTGCTGCAATTGGCTTTGTTCGGCCGTCACCTGGTCAAGCGTCGTCTGCGCTTGGATGCCGGAAACGCAAAATGACACGGCGACGAGCGTGACCATCATGCTGCCAAGCCATTTTTTATAATTATTGCCCATGCCGTCAGTATATCATTTCTTGACGTTAATATGGGACCGTGTTAATTTTTAGCGTCGTTTTACGACCGCAATCATAACGGTTGCGCTACCCACCAGGAGGCTCTTTGATGACCAAACGGATGATCGTATCGTTCTCGCTGGCGCTCGCGCTGTTTTGCGCGGCCGCCCTTGATTCCGCCGCCGCCCCGGCGTTGGGCGACACTCAGGCTTGGACCTTCGTCTCGTCTCAGAAAAAGTTGGGCGAGAGCGGTATCTACGGCGTTGATGCGCATTTCGTCGACCTGCGGGCGCTTTCGAGCTCGATGCACGTCGATTACCTCTATGCCGGCCCGTTGTTCGCTTTGAAGGTCAGGGGTATCGACCTGTTGCTGTCGCCGCAATGCGTCGGCGCCTTCAATTTTTTCGAAGGCCGTCAGGCGCTGGGTCCGTCGCTTTGGCTCACCGCGACGAAGGGGAAAATCGGTTTGTTCCTTGAAGGCGAGGCGTATTTTGGCGCCCAGAGCCGCCGCGCTTACTATGGATATTATGCCTTCGACGTGCGGCCTGCCGAATGGTTCAATCTTGGCGTTCAGTCCGAGCAAACGAACAAGGATCTCGTCTACGGACCGCATCTCGGTTTTGACAAGGCGATCCTGCATCTTGAATTGCAATACTATGTCAGCGATGGGACGCAGTTCTTCCGCCTCCAGTCCGTTTTTCAGTTCTGACCGCCCGCGGCCGCCAGTGCCGCGCTCAACGAGCGCCCCAAGGAACGGGCGCTTTTTTATTTTTTGAATTTATATTTTGAAACATGTTCGAGTATTTTAAAAATCCCCGCACCCGTCCAAAGCGCAAAGCGCATTGTGGCGGGGCGGGGCGTTGGGTCAGGTCCAGTAGACCTTGTTGTATTCGACGAGCTTGAGGCGTTTGCTGGCCGGGTCGAAAACGTACGCCGTTATCCCGCAGTTCTTGGGCGGGTCGACGTAATAGTTCTCGATGTATTGGTCGGGCGTCCACTTTTCGAGGCAAAAGCGGAAGGCGCGTTTCGTTCCGCCGTGCGTGACAGCCAAGACCTTTTTGCCGGCGCGGTGTTTCCGCAAAATGCCGATAAAGCGGTAGACGTTGTTGCAGACCGTCTCCTGGCTTTGGCCGCCGGGCGGGGTGGTATAGAACGGGCCGGAGGTTTTCCAATGATCTTCGAACCAGGGGAAGTGCTGCTTAACCTCCGCGTCGGTCATCTCGTAGACATAGCCGGGCAGGCGCTCATGAATGAGGTGGTTGGTCCGCAGTTTGATCTGCGCCAAGGCTTTAGGCGAGTAAACGGCGAGCGTGTGTCTTCTGGTTTGTTCGGTCCGGAGGTAACCGCTATCGTAGGCAACGTCGATGTCGCCATAAGCCGCGCGCAGCGGCGCTCCGGTCGCGATGGCTTGGCGTATGCCTTCATCGGTCAGTTCGATCTTGTGGTCGGGCACGCCCTTGATGAGCTTGGCTGATTCGTCGTCGGGCATGTAGATGTTTCCGCCTTTGACGCGGTTCCTAAACGATTCGCCGTGGCGCTCCAAGAGCAGCAGTACGGGCCAGCCGGCCTGGTATGCGGCCGCGCGCAGTTCGTTGGTGATCACGAGCATTTCATGTCCCTTTCTTTGTTCAAGAGCGTTCGGTTATCTGCGTTGAGCTTAGGCTCTTTTGTCGAATTTAGTCAATATATTGAGCGTTGGGAGTTGACAAAGGTAACAAATAATGTTATGTTAAGCCGTTCTTTAAAAACGGTCGTCATTTATTTTAGTTGACCGGCTGGGGGAAAAGCGTCTTTTGTTTAAGGGCCTTTTTTCCTCAGCCGGTCGCGTTTCGCTTCCGGACAACGAGGGTACGATCAACCTGTTTCGAAAAAGAGGAAAAATAATGACCAAGCCCTTCGGTTCCATCGGCAACCAGCCACCTCGCGGCCAAAAGAGCATGTCTTTCGGCGACTTGAGCTGCGTGCTGCATATGCCGCGCGCCACCCAGTCTCGATTCGGGGCCCGCGGCGAAGAAGAGACACAGCGTCTCGCGCCGTTTTCGCCGGTCGAAGTCTTCTCCGTCGACGATTTTCCCAACTGTCCGCCCGAGTGGCTGCGCAGCAACCGCTCGCTCGGCGTCATGACCTACTTCGTTCCTGCGATCGCCGGCCACATGGTCTGGTTCGACCTGCGGGCGAACGAACAGCATTCGCACCACGTCGCGGCGATCATTTCGGCCCAGGGGATCAATGCCCTGACCGGCGCGCGCATGCCGGGCGCAGTCCTCGACCAGCGGCTGGAGCAATACCAGACCGCTTGCCCGATCCATCAGACGCCTTTCACGGGTCGCAAGAAGTTTTGCCACGCGTGCGGTTTCGAGTGGCAGGACCAGAACTATCTGGCCTCGACCACGGTGCGACCCGGGCAATTCTGGCGCGACGGCTTCTGTCGTCCGGACGGCCTGACGCGCGAGTTCGTCTTCACCGAGCGGACTTCGGAAGGCGTGGCTGCCAACCTGATCGGCGATGATCGGATCAACGCCTTTGGCATTGCCCTCTTCACTTCGCGGCAGCCAAAGCCGCGTCCGGTGTATCGGGCGCCGTTCGCCAAGAGCCTTGGTTTGGAGAGCATGAACGTCGAACGCGGCGCCTTGTCTTTCGGCTCGATGGAGGTCGCCGCCGGCGCGATCGTGAACCAAACGCTCGGTCGCGACGAAAATCGTCTCGACTCCTGGAGCAACACGCCCGCCGCCGCCTTCCTGGTCTACTACGTCGATCAAGCGCAATTCGCCAAGATCACCGGCTACGACGGCGAACGGGGCCGCGCTTCTTCCGGCGACGGCTTCATGGCCGGTACCGTCGGCAAGTAGCAGTAACGTCCGCATCGTCTTCTGCGAGCACTCCCTAGGGGTGCTCGTTTTTCTTTATTCCAACCTTGACCGAACCGGTTTTTTGTGGTAAGAAGCCGCGTTACGGATCAATGGTCCGTATCAATATTGTTCGTTAGAAAAACAATTTCAAAAGGAGTGCCAATGCATTTTCACGTCATGATGTTCGCGGCCTGGCTGGCCGCTGACGGTTTGGCGGCAACGTCCGTCGACCCCGGTTTCAAGCTCGATTGGGTCAATCCGGCCCGCTGCTATGCGCCTTGCACTTATCGCCCGGATAATTTGGTATCGATGAACGAGCGGGCGATTCCGAATGCGCACGGCGAACACCAGGCCGAAGCGGCGGTTGTGCCGGCGCTCGGTCGGCTGATCGCCGACGCTGCCGCCGCCGGCCATGCGCTCGGCGTGAAGTCGGCCTTTCGCCGATACAAAACCCAGGCGGTCACGCATGCCAAGTTCGGCAAAGAACCCGGCCGCGCCGCGCGCCCGGGGCACAGCGAACACCAAAACGGCCGAACGTTCGACTTGACCATTCCCAGCGCCGCGGCGATCGCCTGGCTCGAGCAGAATGCTTATCTCTACGGTTTCGCCTTCAGCTACCCGGCGCACAAACAGCGCGTGACCGGTTATCGCAGCGAGCTGTGGCATTTGCGCTTCGTCGGCCTGGTGCTAGCCGCCGAACTCCATGACCAAGGCTTGACCCTGGAGGAGTGGTTCCGCGCCCATCCCGAACATGGGGAGTCCGGCGATTGCCATGACTGCCCGTTTCCCGAATCGCGCGCGCCTTGCGGGTCGGTCCGGGCGGAAGGAACATGCCGCGGCCATGTCATGGCTTGGTGTTACGACGGCGCTTTGGCAATGGTTGATTGCAGCCTGTCGGGCGAAACCTGCGCGCGAGAAACGGAGAGCGGCAATGTCAACTGCCGGGCCAAATAACCAACGGCAAAATCGGGAGGCGCGTCATGAATGAAGATCCGTCGCCAACGTCCGTACGAACGCGCCGCTCGACCGTGCGTTCAACGATCGACCTGCAGCCGCTCGACCGGCAGACGCTCGATGAAATGTCGGCCGCGTTCGAAACAACGAGCGATGCCGAGGCGCTCCGCACCTGCCTCCGGATCGCGCATTGGCAGGTTCGCTTTGTGCGCGAAGCGCCCGGCAACGAGATCGTGCTGGAAAAAGCCGATCGGACGAAAAACGCCCTGTCGCTTTTCAAGACCATGGTTTTGCCGGAGGACGAAGCGGGGAGCGACCGCGGCCAGCTGACGCGCAAGACGGTCGATCTCGACCGCAGCGATCGTCTCAGACTGGATTATCTCGCGCAAGCTTTTCGCGGCCTGCCCAATTCTGAAGTGTTCCGGATCTGCTTGCGGATCGTCCGGCCGCAGGTCGCTTTCATCCGCGAACAAAAAGGCAATCACGTCTACAATCAACGCTCCGACGGGTCGCGGCAAGCGCTTTTGTACTTCGAGATCATGGCGCTCGACAAAGAAAGAGAAACCCAAGGAACGGACGCCGTTTCTTGAAGCCGATTAAACTCGCATCTCGCCGCCTGTCCATCCCGGACAGCGCGGCTTTTTCTTATTAAATTATCTCGCGGCGCGCCGCGGACGCCTTTGACCGGCGGCAGGCGTCATGATAAGTTGCCGTCGCCATCAAGGAGGTTTCATGGACACTGCAGTCGGTTCTTTAAAAGGCGTTTTTCTCGACCGTGACGGCGTTTTGAACGATCTGGTCTTTCGCGGCGACGAAAACCTGATCGACGGTTATCGCATCCCCTGGACGGCGCCGTTCGTTCTCTCCGAATTGCGGATCAAGCCCGAAGCCGCCCCGGCGATCGCGGTCATGATCGGCAAAGGGTATGTGCCGGTCATTGTGACCAACCAGCCCGACGTTTCCGGCGGCCGCATCGCGCCCGCCGAATTCGGACGGCTGATGCGGGCATTTCGCGTTCTGCCCGTCGTCGGCATTTACTTTTGCGCGCATCGCCCCAACGCCGGCTGCGCTTGCCGCAAGCCCGCGCCCGGCATGCTCTTTGCCGCCGCGCGCCGGCACTGTCTCGATCCGGCGCGCTCGTTCATGATCGGCGACAGCGAAAGCGACGTTGAAGCGGGCAAGGCCGCCGGAACCGGCACGATCCTGCTGGCGCCGGCGCCGGTTGCCACCCGCGCCGATCGCGTCGCGTCCGGCATCATGGAAGCGGCACGGCTTCTTCCTTGATCGTTTCTTTTCTCGCGCCTAAGGCTTATGCCAAAGGCGCTTTTTAAATTTAACCGTGATTGTCGCCAAACAAAAATCGCCGCCAATTTTTGGCGGCGATTTTTTCGAATGCTACATTTTGAGTAGGGGATCGGGCGCTTCGCCGTCTTCGACGGCGGCCTCGGCTTCGCCGGACAGGAATTTTTGCGTTTCGATCAGCTGCTTTTCCCTGGTCTTTATTTTTTTATCATCGCTTTTAAGCGAAGCGGCGATCGTGTCCAACGACTCGGCCAAGGTGGCCAGTTCGTCGCCGCCGGTTTTTAGGTCGACATCGAGCGATTCGCTATAGTCGCCGGCGCCGATCTTTTTGGCGAATTTGGCGAGGCGGCGGAGCGGACTGATCAGCTTCTTCAAGAACAAGAAAGAGTACAGCACGCTGCCCAACGCGACGAGGCCGAACAGGACCAAACCGATCAGTTCGCTCCAATATTTTGTTTTGGCGATGTCGGCTTGCGTGCTTTCAATGCCTTCCAACTCCTTGAGCAGCAGGGTGCCGGTATTTTCTTTGACGAAATTATCGTCTTGCGCCGCTTTTAAATAGTTGTTGGTGACCTCGGTGAAGTTGCCGGCCGAGATGTTGTCGACGCCGGTGTTGGCTTCGTTGATCACGCTGTTGATCGTGTTCTTTACGCCCAGATAAACCGCCCAGCTGTTATCCCCGGTCAAATTTTGGTCCAATTTTGACAGCAGCGCTTTCAAATTTTCGCGGTTATTTTTGAAAGCCCGCACGCGGTTGTCGTCGTTGCTGTATTGGATCAGGTCATAGAAAGAGCTGACCAGGAGCGATGTTTCTTTGCTCAGCCGGTATTCCGAAACCAGGTTGTCGGTGATTTGCTGGTATTTGTTGGTGACGAAGAAATTGGTGACGAGAAAGAATGTCTCGGAGATGAGCAGGAGCGAGATGATCGTCAGGAACGCCTTGATGATCTTTCCTTTCATGGCAACGGTTAAATTTGTTTATTTAGCCGGCTGGTTGAAGATGGCGCTGTAACTCTGGAAGCCGTCTTTCACGACGGTGGCCATCAAGTTGTCCTTGTTGACGCTGACCGGTTCAAGCAAGAAGGAAGGCACGTCGATCTTTCCGTTATTGGTCGTGTTGTTGGCTTCCGGCGTTTCGCCTTTGGCCAAAGCCACCGCCATTTCCGCGGCTTTATAAGCCTCGGAGTTGATCGGTTTGTAGACGGTCGAGGTCTGGGTGCCGGCAATGATCCGCTGGCAAGCGGCCAGATCGGCATCTTGTCCGGAAACCGGCACCTTGCCGGCCAAGCCCTTCTCTTGGAGCGCCTTGATGACGCCGTAGGCCATGCCGTCATTGGCCGAGACTACGGCGTCCAAGGTTTTGCCGGAGGCCAAATATTCTTTGACGGTCTGGTAGGCCAGCGTCGGGTCCCAATTGTTCATGAATTTATCAACGACCAATTTGATGTCGCCATTCTTGATCTTGGAATCGAGAACGGCCATGGAACCTTGTTTGACCAGCGAAGCGTTGTTGTCGGTCGGGGAGCCGCCAATGTAGGCGAAGTTGCCCTTGTAGACCTTGTCCAAAACGCTTTGCGCTTCCAATTGTCCGACTTTGACGTTGTCGAACGACACGTACATGTCCAAATCGCTGTTGCTGATCATGCGGTCATAGGCGAGCACTTTGACGCCGGCCGCATGCGCTTCGGCCACGACGGGGGCGAGTTTTTGCGAATCCGAGGCGACAATGACAATGACTTTAACGCCCTGGCTGATAAGATTGCGGATCTGCGTGATCTGGGTGTCGACGTTGTTGTTGGCAACCACTTGGTTAACGGCGCCGCCAAGCTGTTCGACCTTCTCGGTGAAAAGCGGCAGGTCCTTTGACAGCCATCGTTCGGTGATGGTGTCGCCCAAGGAAAAGCCGACAATGACCGGCGTCGCCTTATTGGCGGCTTTGTTCGCCCCTTTGGGCGAGATCGTCTTGCTGAGCCAATAAATTCCGCCCGCGACCACGGCGAGCAGGACCACGATGATGAGGATCTTTTTCATACTCTAAAAAAAATTTTTATGAAAAATTATGAATAAAAGCTGCGATTATTATAACACCATGTCCTAACGGTGTGAAATAACTTATCAACCTTGGCGGCCGGCGCAATGCTTTCCCCGGTGGCGGAATGAGGGTTGACAAAAGTTCCATTTTAGGATAGTGTGTCCGGTTCTTTCATCGCTGTACGTGAACGGATCGGCCAGCCCCGCGAGCGACCCTGCCATGTGGAATTCCATTGTCGGAATCACCCGACGTGGAAGGTAAACTCATGGGCAACGAGCAAATTCGGATCAACGTACAGAACGGATACGGCAACTCCCTCTCCAACCTCGTGAACGCTCTTTCCGAGTCGGCTTCGGCCGATCGGGAACAAGCATGGATCGAGGTGGTCGAGGCGGTACCCGGCATGTATCGCGTCGTGAACGATAGCCTTACCGTTAAGGGAGGCGATTGGATCATTGACGAGACCGCGTTGGGTTTTGTCGCTTGGGATGACGAGGTTGAGGATCTCGACACTGGAAACAGCGACGAGAGCCAATGCTTCGGCATGTCGAGCGAACTCCGGTGGAACGATGTAGGTCTCACCCCGGTCGAGTTCCGTGCTCCGTCGATCGAGCGGCTGAAAGAAGCCTTGAGCCACGTGGTAGTTTGCGCGTGGTGTCCGGGCGACATTTAGCCGTTGTTACCAGAGTCCCGTGCGCATCGCACGGGACTCGCTTTTTTATGAAAGTCCCGTGTCGAACGGAGATTTTTATCCAGTCGGCGCCTTGACCTTTGGAAAATTTTCTGCTAGCCTTTCGGCAGTTTCAAAGGAGAAAACCATGCGAAAAAAGTGCCTGATCTTCGGCGGCGGCAGCGATATTGGCAGCGAGATTGTTAGGCTGCTGGATGCCCAAGGACATGAGGTCATTTGGACCTACTACAACACCAAGCGCGTGCAGCCCGGCCTGGCCATCAAGTGTGATCTGCGCGCTCCCGACCGCGTGGAGGTCGATGACGTCTTTCGTTCTTTTGAAGGCGAGATTGACGCAGTGGTGACGGCGGCCTTCCCGTTCCTTGAATCAAGCGGTCTCGATTTCAAGGGTTACGCGGCGGCCGAGGAGTTTTTGCGGGGCCATGTCTATATCATCACCAAAGCCGCGCAACGGATGGCGCGCGACGGCCGGATCATCAACCTGCTCGGTCAGAGCATGGAGCGCGGTTTGCCGGTGGCGGCATTCTACGCGGCTTCGTTCGCCTTCCTGCATACGCTCGGGCAAAGCATTAACGGTCTCGAGGGAAAACAAGGGCGGCTGTCGATCTGCGACCTGCTGCTTGGGCCGGTTGAGACGCGGGAGTGGAACAGTCTCTCCGACGGCGTTCTGCAGCAGTTCC
>JAHFIF010000085.1:986-5152 GCA_023246535.1 bacterium | reverse complement strand
CTCGACGATCGTCGTCGAATCCTTGGTCGAAACGACCTTGCGGGCGCGGCCGAGGTCGGTGAGCTCGACGTTCTCCAGCTTCAAACCGACGTCCTCGGAAATAACGCGGCCGCCGGTCAAAACGGCGATGTCCTCGAGCATTTCCTTGCGGCGGTCGCCGAAACCCGGCGCCTTGATCGCCAAGGTGTTGAACGTGCCGCGGATCTTGTTGAGGACCAGGGTGGTGAGCGCTTGCCCGTCGATGTCCTCGGCAATGATCACCAGGTCCTTGCGGCCGGCGGCGATCACCTTTTCGAGGATCGGCAGAATTTCTTCGACCGAGGAAACCTTGCGGTCGGAAAGCAAAATGTAAGGATCGGAGTATTCGGCCTCCATGCGCGCCGGATCAGTCACCATGTACGGAGCAACGTAGCCGCGGTCAAAACGCATGCCCTTAACCACTTCGCGCGACAGCCCGAAGGTTTGCGCCTCTTCGACGGTGATGACGATCTCCTTAATGTCCTTCACTTCCTTGGAAACCTCTTTCATCGCTTCGGCAATCTGTTTTCCGATCTCCTTGTCGTTGGCGGAAATGGACGCGACCTGCTCAATTTCGGCATGCGTCTTGATCTCTTTGGAAATTCCTTTAAGCGCTTCGACGACGGCGAGCACGGCGCGATCGATGCCGCGCTTGAGCGCGACCGGATTGACGCCGGCGGCGACGGCCTTCATGCCTTCGTCGACGATCGATTGGGCGAGCAAGGTGGCGGTAGTGGTGCCGTCGCCCGCAACGTCGTTGGTTTTTGAGGCGACCTCTTTAACGAGCTCCGCGCCCAAATTCTCGAACTTGTCTTCCAGGGAAATTTCCTTGGCCACGGTAACCCCGTCCTTGGTGATGGTCGGCGCGCCGTAGCCTTTGTCGATCACGACGTTGCGACCCTTGGGACCCAAGGTGACCTTAACGGCATTGGCCAGCTTGTCGACGCCGCGGCGCAAGGCGTGGCGGCAGTGTTCGGCGTACAAAATTTGTTTGGCAGACATATATGATTAGCTTACAGGTGACAGGTTACAGCTGACAGGTAACGGGCGCGGCCGTTCTGTAAGCTGTAAGCTAAAAGCTGTTACCTACTTAATAATTGCAAGAACGTCATCTTCGCGGATGACTAAGTATTCTTCTTTTCCAACCTTCACTTCATCGGGGCTGTATTTTTTAAAAACAACAACGTCCCCGACCTTCACCGAAAGCGGCGCGCGGGTCCCGTTCTCGAGCAGTTTGCCCGGACCGACGGCGACGACTTCGCCCTTTTCCGGCTTTTCCTTGTCTGCCGTTTCCGGAAGAATAATGCCGCCAACCGTCTTTTGCTCGGTCACGGCTTTAACAACGAGATGATCGTTAAGTGGCATTAAGGCCATAGAACTTGGTTAATGATTAGCTTGATAAAACAGATTAGCAGACTTCCTCTTAGAGTGCTAATCGTGTGAGCTTATCTTAGAAAAACAAGCCATTTGCGTCAAGTGTCCCGCTGATGAATTTAAAATCCCCCTGCCGCATTTCGGCGACAGGGGGAACGAATAACTATTGATCGCAATTCTTTCGGTAAGAACTGCCGATGATCATCGTGTTGGCCGATGACAGACCGATGGCAAAGCCGCCGGTGCAAGTACAGCGGCCATCCGCTCCGACCGTGTCGTCTCTCCCCCACCAGCGGAACGGTTCTTGGTCGCTCAAGTTGTTGGCGTACCAAGTCGCGGTTCCGCAATTGAGGAAACTGAAACGGTAAGGAAGCGGATTTTTCTGGCAGTCGAAAAACGGCATGCCAACCGTCAGATCGGATTTTTGGATCGTGACGCGCGCCAGGCCGTCGGCGTCGACAACGAGCAACTTGCCCGACCAGTTGAACCAAGGCAAATTGCCGACGATGCAGGTATTGTTCTTGTCGGTCTTGAGGACCGACGGATCAATGACCAAGGTAATCGTGATCGCGTCTTCAATTGCCGTCACCGCGAACCTGCAGGTTGTGGCGGTCGCCGTTGAAGTGACCGTTGCCGCCGTTGAAACGGTTGCGGTCGCCGTTGCTGTTGACGTTGGCGTTGGCGGAACCGTTACTGTTGCCGCATCGGGAAGTTCCGGAAGCGGCGCATCCACGCCGGCATCGGCAATGACCGATGGCGGTTCAGGCGCCGCCCAAGCCGGTTCGGGAACGGTTTGTTGCGGTTCGGGACCAACCCCCGCCGGTTCCGGAACAATCGGGATCGACGGTTCGGGAATTGGTTCGGGGGGCACGGCGGTCGGTTCCGGTACCGGCAGCTCATTGGCAATGCCGGCTTCGAAATGCGGAAACAGGCTCGGAATATCCAAGGCGTCGATTGCCGGCTCGACCGCCGGTTCGGGAACAGTCGCGAGTGGCGGTTCCGGAACGACCGTTGGCGTTTCGGGCGGACACGGCAGATCAAATCCGTCGCAGTCCTCGTCAATCCCGTTGCCGCATATTTCCTGGAGCGGACCTTGGCCGCCTTGGCAGGCCGCGTACCTTCCGTTCACGCAAGTTTTGGTCGCGTCATGGCAGATGCCGATATTGGGATAGATGCGACACACGGCCTTGCTGTCGCTATTCATGCACTCGACATTATCCGGCGGCGAAGTCGTAGTCGTCGTTGGAGCAACGGCCGCGTCCGGCGTTGCCGACGAAACCGCCGAACAGGTCGCGCCTGCCGCCGTTGTGCTGCAGGCCATTCCCGTTGTGCAATTCATGTCGAGCCAATACGCCGAACTCGTCGCTGTTTCGCGGACGCAGACGTGATACGCCGCGGCGCTGGTGCACGCACTGCTGCCGACGGTGCAAATGTCATCGACCGTGGCCGCACTGATCGCGCCACCCATCAGGACTGTTGTGTCTTGAATGAGAAACGCGCCGCAAGAGCCGGTCATCGTGCCAAAACCGAGATTGCGCGAATATTGCGGAAGCAAGTGCACATGCACCATTTTATTGCCGTCAACCCACATGCAGCCCTTGTCGAAGTTCTGGAACATCGTGGTGCCGGCGGTCGACGAGTAGGTGTAACTGCAGTCGTTATTGACCTTGATGTAGTTCGACACGGACGGAACAATTACATCGGATGTCGGCGCGCCAAGCGCTTCCAATCCGCCCAACGGACCATTGTCCGTCGAGGGGATGCATTTGATGGCGCCGTAGAGCGGACCATAGAGCAAGAACGCTTTTTGGAACGCGTTCAGGCTGTTATAGACCATCATCGACAGGCCGTCCGCGCTGAACTGGCTGCTTGGGTCGGTATTCTTGAAGTCCTGAACCAGGTAGCCGCGAACCGCATGAACAAACTGGGTTCCGCCATTATCAAAACCCCAGCCGACCTTCGTGCTACCGTTCCTTAGGTAAGCGGCACGAAAAGCGGAACTTGTTCCAGCACTATCATCATGCCAACCGGTGTCGGCATAAATTCCAGCGCCGTTATGTCTAACGAAACCGCGGTAAACTGGCGTTTCTTTATCGTCGATCGTTGCATATAGGCGATACTTCTTTTGCGAGAAATCCCACTTGATGTACATTTTTCGACGATATTCGTTCTTGCATGATTCATCAGTCTGCACGTTTTGTTCGACGATGGTGAAATCGATCCGGCTCCCGTCGGCATTTCGTTTCGTGAGCTCGGCCACCATCACCGTGTGCACCCCGTACATTATGCCGTCGCCGACGCGCAGAGCCTCGGCGATTCCGTTCCAACCGTCCATGGTCCGTTCAAAGACAAACAGCGGATCATTGGTGTTGTATACGTTATCCGACTTGATTGCTGCCAAAGCCGAAGGAACGTCCGTCCAAGACGTACCGAAGCCGCCATGGTTGAAAACGTTCAAAATTATATCCTTGATCAACATGATGCATTGGTATTGCCCGGACCCGTCAACGTTGTTGGTGCAGGCACCATTGGACCTGACGGGGAAACCCATGAACCTGTTGGTTTCGTCGCCGTAATTTTTTCCGCAGCAATCGGTCAATGGCGGAAGACAGCACTTTTTAGCCGCTCGTTTTTCCTCATCGGTCGTCGTTCTTTTTTCGGCTTCATTATAGTAGTAATTTCCGCATGATTGGCCGCTGCATGGCGTCGATACATATGCCGTTGATTGCTCTACCGGCTGAATGCGTTGATCTTTATCCTTAGAAAACCCGCAC
>JAHFIF010000085.1:0-976 GCA_023246535.1 bacterium | reverse complement strand
GAAGAAAACAGAATCACCGTTGCGCAGACTGCTTGCACTTTGCCGATATATCGCATTTTCAATGTCCTTTTCTCGGGTAAAACAATCCCCGTTTTTACCCTTAAGCAACAAGGGCAATGACGGTGACTGCTTCACTATCGTTAATACAATTTTAGAGACGAGATAACAATCTCCCTCTCTTTGACCAACGTTTTAGCCGAAGCTTCATCGGGCGCTGATTCAATTAATTCTATATAAAAATATTTATTTCCCGACTTAACCAATAAATGATCCTGTGTTTGCCAAGCGCTTTCCGGTGATGACGGGCCGGTATAGTGCAGTGGCGTTTCATAAGCAAAGGCAGACAATCCAGCAATCGTCGTTTCTTTACCATTGTCATCTAGTGGGTAGCCAAGATTACCCTTAAATTTTAACAACGACAGGTTCGATTTTTTTACTGTAATAAATAGATTTGTACCGGGTCCGCTTTTGTAGACGCGCCCCGTCATATCCCTCCAAAAACCATCTTCGTTTCCCGGATCGCTTCCAACATGGTCAGACCCACCCGTCCAAGATGCTGGATATTTAAACTCAACCCCTAACTCGGGATTGCTATAGGTTTTCAATTCCGGCGTTCCGTTGGATACGACCGCGGTATTAGTGTTTTGATTGCTATTGACAACAACAACTGGCGCTTTCTTTTTGGCAGGAACGAAAAAATATACGCCGGCAACGGCGAGCAAAACAACCGTCAGAACGATCAACAGCTTGTGCAAATTCGATGCTTTCATATAAAAGCGTTTCGTACTTATGTTAGATTCTTCCTATATTTTAGCGATTTTGTCAAGCCGGACATATTATCAAAATCCGACGAAGATTTGTTTTGTGTCCGTAACAATTCGCGCTCGGGCGCCGTACGGAAAAGCGATTTGCGGGTCGGTGTGGCCGAAATCGAGATTTTGGACGACGGGGGCGGTTGGGTTGTATTGGCGGAAGA
>JAHFIF010000084.1 GCA_023246535.1 bacterium | reverse complement strand
GAAATGGAGCTTATCCCGCCTTGGGCGGGAAGGCTAAGTTTCCAGCATTATATGGAAGCTAACAAGCAAACATTCACCGAACTACTGGAGGAGAAATCATTCTTAAGCGTTCCGCGCGTCGGCGACATCGTGAAAGGCACCATCGTCGCCATCACGAAGAACGAGGTCAAGATCGACATCCCGGGCTTTCGCACCGGCGTTGTTCGCGGCCCCGAACTCAAGGACGAAAGCGGCATGTACGAATCGCTCAAGCTCGGCGACGAGGTTGAAGCGACGGTCGTCGGCGCCGAAAACGAGAACGGCGACCTCGAACTCTCGTTCCGCTTCGCCGGCCATCTCCGCGCCTGGGAGACCGTGCGCGAAATGATGCAGAAGCGCGAAAAACTCACCGTCCGCATTCTCGAAGCCAACAAGGGCGGCATGCTCGTGCGCGTCAACCACATTCAGGGCTTCCTGCCGGTTTCCCAGCTCTCGCCCGACCACTACCCGCGCGTGTCCGGCGGCGAGAAGAACAAAATCCTCGAAAAGCTCCGCACCTACGTCGGCGAAGACTTCACCGTCCAGGTGATCGACGTCAACGAACAGGAGCGCAAGCTCATCGTTTCGGAAAAATCCATTTGGGAAGACGAACAGAAAGAAGTGCTGGCCAAATTCAAGGTCGGCGACGTGATCGAGGGCGAAGTGGTGGCGCTGGCCGAATTCGGCGCCTTCATCCGCTTCGACGGCCTCGAGGGCTTGGCGCACATTTCCGAACTCGCCTGGCAGCGCATCGACCACCCGCGCGACATTCTCGCGCTCGGCCAGAAGGTCAAAGCGCAGATCATCAACGTCGAAGGCTCGAAGATCTTCTTGTCGCTCAAGCGCTTGGTTGACGATCCGTGGAAGAACGTGACCGACAAGTACCACATCGGCCAGGTCGTCAAAGGCAAGATCATCAAGGCCAACCCGTTCGGTTTCTTCGTCGAACTCGACAACGACATTCACGGCCTCGCCCACATCAGCGAACTCTCTTCGAAACCGATCAAGGAGCCGACCGAGGCCGCCAAGATCGGCGACGAACTCGCCTGGAAGATCGTCTCGATCGAGCCGGAACAGCACCGCCTCGGCCTCTCGCTCAAGGCGATGGAACCGTCGGACGACAGCGACAAAAAGTAAGATAAATATGGTATAGTGATGGGGCCTCGCAAATGCGGGGCCCCATTAGCTTTATAACCTCCTATGACCAAACCCTCCCCCATCAAAAGCCTGCTTATCTTCTTCGGCGCCCTGGTGATCCTCGGCATTGTTTTTTCCGCGATCAATTTAAACGCGCCCAAGCCGGCGGCGATCGACCTGGGAACCCTGGCGCGCCAAATCACGAACGGCGAGGTCAAAGCGGTGACGGTCAAAGACTCGACCTTGAATATCGTGACCAACGACAAAAAAGACGAGGTCGCCAGCAAAGAAGGCGGCGAATCGTTCACCTCGGTCATGAAGAATCTCGGCGTTACCGACGACAAGCTCGCGGCCATCGACCTTAAGGTGGCCAACGCCAGCGCCTTTTCCAACTGGATGAGCGTCATGCTGCCCATCGTTCTCCCGATCCTCGCCATCGGCGTTCTCGTCCTTTTCATGATGCGCTCGGTGCAGGGACAAAACAGCCGCGCCATGTCGTTCGGACAATCCGGCGCCCGCGAGTACGGCAAGAACGACAAGAACCGTTTGACCTTCGGCGACGTTGCCGGAGCAGCCGAAGCCAAAGAAGAATTAATGGAGATCGTTGAATTTTTGAAAAGCCCGAAAAAATTCGTCGCCGTCGGCGCGAAGATCCCCAAGGGCGTGCTCCTCATGGGGCCGCCCGGCACCGGCAAAACGCTCATGGCGCGCGCGGTCGCCGGCGAAGCCAACGTCCCCTTCTTCCACATTTCCGGCTCGGAATTCGTCGAGATGTTCGTCGGCGTCGGCGCGGCGCGCGTCCGCGACCTGTTCGCCCGCGCCAAAAAAAGCGCGCCCTGCATCATCTTCATCGACGAGATCGACGCGGTCGGCCGCCAGCGCGGCGCCGGACTCGGCGGCTCGCACGACGAACGCGAGCAGACGTTGAACCAGATCCTCGTGGAAATGGACGGCTTTGATCCGTCGATCGGCATCATTGTCATGGCCGCCACCAACCGGCCCGACGTCCTCGACCCGGCCTTGCTGCGACCCGGCCGCTTTGACCGCCGCGTCACGCTTGATCTGCCCGACATCAACGAACGCGAAATGATCCTGAAGATCCACGCCAAAAGCAAGCCGCTCGTCGCCGAACTGCCGCTTCGCAAAGTCGCCGAACGCACCCCGGGCTTTTCCGGCGCCGACCTGGCGAACGTCATGAACGAAGCGGCCATCCTGACCGCCCGGAAGAACCGCAAAACGATCGAGCTCGACGACATTCTCATGTCGATTGAAAAAGTCATGCTCGGCCCGGAACGCCGCAGCCGCGTCATCAACGAAAAAGAAAAGAACATCGTCGCCTACCACGAAGCCGGGCATGCGCTCGTTTTCCATGAAATGCCCGAGGCCGATCCGGTGCAAAAAATTTCCATCATCGCCCGCGGGCATGCCGGCGGCTACACCCTGAAAATGCCGCTCGAGGACAAGCGCCTGCACCCCAAGTCCGCCTTCATCGCCGACCTGGCCGGTTCGTTGGGCGGCTACGTGGCCGAGGTCGAAGCCTTTGGCGAAGCCAACGTGACCACATGGTGACCGACTACGGCATGAGCAACTTGGGCCCGCGCACCTTCGGCGAAAAGGAGGAGATGATCTTCCTGGGACGCCAGATCAGCGAACAGCGCGACTACTCGGAAAAGACTGCCGAAGCGATCGACGCCGAGGTGACCCGCCTTATCACCGAAGCCCGCGCCACCGCCGTCGCCATTCTCAAAAAGAAGCGCGCGACCCTCGACAAACTGGTCGCCGAACTCTTGGTCAAAGAAACGCTGGAAAAAGAAGAATTCGAAAAACTGGTCGGACCCAAACCGACCGTCTAGTTAAAGCAAATAACAAAATCACCCCGATGATCATCGGGGTGATTTTTTATGGCCAAGATCGTCGGGTATGAAAAACCCGCGCGACAAGACGCATCGCGCGGGTCCGAATGACTAGTGAACAATCAGCGATCTTCGACGACGAGGAACTCCCACTCTTTGCTCCACACGTCCGCAACGTGGTTAGATGGCTCGCTCAAATCAAGCTGCCTTCCTTCACAAGTATTGCTGGCGTAAGGGGTTCGTGTCCCTCTCTCCGTCTTGGCGACGGAGCCAAGAGCCGCAACCACGCGGGCTTTGGACAGCTCCCATGGACACCGATCCAAAACGGCGACAAGTTCTTCATACAGCGCGGGGCGAAAACCAGCCGCCTTGATCAAGGCAATGACCTCCTTGGTTGTCATCGTCCGAGCGATTCTGAAAAGGCGAAAGGTCACCTTGCGATTCGATCGGTCAACATTCTTACACGGTTCAATCGGCTTGATCTGCACCGTGGCATAATTGGGGTTGACGCTGCCAAACATGCTGCTCAGCTTCTCGAACGGCGGCTTTATATATTGTACGAACTGCACGAAAGTCTCGATAGAAATTTTCCCAGCTTCCGCCAGCGCCGCGGCGTAAGCTGCGAGCATGGCGCGCGCTAGTGAATTATCGCCGTCGGAGTGATTGACAGAGATAACCTCCATCATGCCTGCGGAAAGTCCCGCTTCGTCTAAGGCTGCCAGCAACGGAAACAACTTGCCGATCTCTCCCTTGAACAGGTTTGTCATGCGACTACCCCATCCTTTCGCAATCGTCCCGGTACGTTCGTCGCGTGCACGGCGCACGGTCGGAATTTCCCTCATTTTAAAGGACGCATTCGCGCTCGTCGTCGCGGCAACGGGAACAAATACCTCGTTTAAAACGGAAAAAATCCGGCAAAAGCCACCGACCAATCTACCACGAATCGCTATTTTTGTCAATCGCGGCATGGCGATAAAACGTTTTATTAAAGCTATTTTATGCGGCTCACCAAGAAACGTCCGAAGGATCATGCGCGGCGCGGCATTATTTTGTGGTATAATAAATAACTATTTTCATTCCGCACCTTAGTTCTATGGCCAAAGCGCAACTTAAAGAAAAGTATCTCTACCGCGACATCGTCCGCGGCGCGTTCGAGATTGCCTGGCAACGGCGTGAATTTTGGGTGCTGGGCTTGCTCGCCTCGCTCCTCATGATGAACGGCGGCGCCTTTGAATTCATCACCCGCGCCATCTACAAAATTTCGAGTGGCAATCCGTATTCCGGCTTCACGGCCGGTACGCAAGCCGTGTTGAACGCGCTCGTTACCAACGACGCGGCGACCCAAATGAATCTCTTCTTCTCGATCGTGCTGTTCCTCGCCGTCTATGCGCTCGTCGCGATCGCCGCGGTGGCCGCTTCCGGCGCCCTGCTCCAGACCGTGGCGAAACGCGCGCTTAAAAAGAAGCAGACGGTCGGCGCCGCTTTTGCCGCCGGTTCGGCCAAGATCGGCCCCCTGCTTTTGACGCAGGTGATCGGCCGGATCGTCATCTTTACCGCTTTTGTCATGGCCGCGCTGGGCGTTTATGCGTCGATCGACGGCTCATTCGGATACCTGATCGGCGTCGCCCTGTTCGTTGTTTTCTCGCTGGTCGCCCTCGTCGTCTCCTTCCTCATGATGATGACGAACGCCGGGATCATGATCGAGAACGACCGCTGGATGAACGCCCTGCACAACGCCTTTAAATTCCTAAAGCGGCATTGGCTGGTTTCCTTGGAAATGATCGGCATCGTTTTTTTGTCGGCGCTGGCCGCCGGCACCGCCATAATGGTCGCCATCGCGATCATCGCCGCGCCTTGCATCCTCATGGTGCTGGCGCTTTCGGCCTTGAACCTGCCGATCCTAACCAACATCGTCGTGGCCATCTTCGGACTTGCCGGCATTGTCGCGGCGCTGGCCCTTGGCTCGATGCTGGCCGTCTTTGAGCATGCGGCTTGGGCGCTCCTGTACACCCGCCTCGCCGACCGCAACGCCATCGCCAAGCTGGAACGGATCTGGAGCATGATGCGAAACATAAAATCCCATGTCCGGGCGCTTGGACGTTAAAACGCCGCGCCGGACGGTCCGGCTTCGCCGCGAATCAGACGGCCAAAAA
>JAHFIF010000083.1 GCA_023246535.1 bacterium | reverse complement strand
GCTTCGACCAATTACGTTTCCGCTTTGCGCCAGACGGCCGAAGTTAAACCGCTGTTGCCGATAAAAACCGTCGCGGTTGAGCCGCAAGCGGCGTTGTCGGTTGATGCGCTCTTTGAACCGGATCCGCGCACGGTGCTCGAATACACTCTGCCGCGTTTCATCGAGGCCACGGCGTACCAGGCGGTGTTGGAAGCGGCGGCCTCGGAACACTCGGCGCGCATGATGAGCATGCGCAGCGCCTCGGACGCCGCCGGCGACATGATCACCGATTACACCTTTACGCTGAACCAGGCCCGGCAGTCGGCCATTACCTCGGAGATCGCCGAAATTTCCGCCGGCCGCGCCGCGCTCGAAGGATAAAATTTCCATTTCTAAACTCCAAATCTCTAATCTCTAAATATGTCCCAAGGAACAATCACCCAGATCATCGGCCCGGTCGTGGACGTTCACTTTCCCGACGAGCTGCCGGAAATTTACGAAGCCCTGACCCTCGAGTCCCCGGGCGGCTTGCTGACGCTTGAGGTGCAAAGCGACTTGGGCGGCAAGGTGGTGCGCACCGTGGCCATGTCGTCGACCGACGGCATTGCCCGCGGTGCGGTCGTGACCGCAACCGGCGCGCCCATTTCCGTTCCGGTGGGCAAAGAAACCTTGGGCCGCATGTTCAACGTGACCGGCGATCCGATCGACGACAAACCGGCGCCGAACACCAAAAAGAAATATCCCATCCACCGCGCCGCGCCCAGCTTTAGCGAACAATCGACCAAGACCGAAGTTTTTGAGACCGGCATCAAGGTCGTCGACCTCATTTGCCCCTTTATGAAGGGCGGTAAGGTCGGCCTGTTCGGCGGCGCCGGCGTCGGCAAGACCGTCATTGTCATGGAGCTCATCCACAACATTGCCACCGAGCACGGCGGCTATTCGGTGTTCGCCGGCGTGGGCGAGCGCACGCGCGAAGGCAACGCGTTGTATCGCGAAATGTCCGAGTCCGGCGTTTTGGACAAGACCGCTTTGGTCTTCGGTCAAATGAACGAACCGCCCGGCGCCCGCGCCCGCATTGCGCTCACCGGTTTGGCGCAGGCCGAATATTTCCGCGACGAGGAAAAACAAGACGTGCTCCTCTTCGTCGACAACATCTTCCGTTTCACCCAGGCCGGCTCCGAACTCTCCGCCCTTCTCGGCCGCATTCCGTCGGCCGTCGGCTATCAGCCGACTTTGGCGAACGAAATGGGCGCGTTGCAAGAACGCATCACTTCGACCAAGAACGGTTCGATCACTTCGGTGCAAGCCGTTTACGTTCCGGCCGACGACCTGACCGACCCGGCGCCCGCCACCACCTTCGGCCACTTGGATTCGACCGTCGTTTTGGCGCGCTCCTTGGCCGAGCTCGGCATTTACCCGGCCGTCGACCCGATCGACTCGAGCTCGGGAATTTTGGACCCCAACGTCATCGGCGAAGAACATTATGCCGTCGCCCGCGGCGTGCAAAAAGTGCTGCAGCGCTACAAGGACTTGCAGGACATCATCGCCATCTTGGGCATGGAAGAACTTTCCGCCGACGACAAGCTGACCGTTTCCCGCGCCCGCAAGATCCAGAAATTCCTCTCCCAGCCCTTCTTCGTAGCCGAGGTCTTCTCCAACATCCCCGGCCGCTACGTGAAGCGTGCCGACACCGTCCGCAGCTTCAAGGAGATACTCGAAGGCAAATACGACGAAGTTCCCGAACAGTACTTCTACATGAAAGGCACGATCGAAGAAGTGCTCGAGGATTGGAAGAAAGCAAAGAATTAATAACCCGTCATTCCTGCGAAAGCAGGAATCCAGAAAAAATTAATACCTCCAACCGTTTCTGGATCCACTCCTCGGAGTGCTGGACAACGCACTGAAGCATGGCATAGTGCGCGCCAGCTTTCGCTGGGATGACAAAAAATATTCCCCCTCGCCCGAGCGCGGGAGAGGGTAGGGTGAGGGTTGGTCCGAAGGCCGAACCTACGCCGCCGCCCAATATGGATTGGACCCCGTGTCGCGGCACGGGGTAACAAAGAAAGAACGGATTAGATATTAGACATTAGATATTAGACATTCGGAAAACCCGTTGTCTGATATCGCATACAAAGTTCATGCCCAAGCTCAATCTAGAAATAACAACGCCTGAACGCATCGTCTTCCAGCAAGAAGTCGACAGCGTGACCGTGCCGACCGCGGCCGGCGAAATTACCGTGCTGCCGAACCATGCCGCCTTGGTCGGTCTGGTTGTTCCCGGCGCGCTCACCGTGCGCGTTGGCAAGGACGAGAAATTCATGGCCGTGGCCGGCGGCGCCATTGAAATTCTGCCGGGCAACCATTGCGTCATCCTCACCGACGCCGCCGACCTGGCCGAGAATTTGGTGCTGGAAGAGATTGAGAAAGCCAAGGAGCGCGCCCAGGCCGCCTACGCCGAAGCCAAGGGCAAAGACAGCGTCGCCTACGCCGACGCCTCCGTCCATTTGGAGCGCGAATTGGCCCGCCTGAAAGTCGCCCGCAAACACCGCCGCGACGCCACCACCCCCAAGCCGTAGTTTTCCATAAGAATTTAAAAAGCCGCCGGAATTGATCCGGCGGCTTTTTGTTATCTCGTCATCCCGGACCGCGATCCGGGATCCAATCCATATTGGGAGGCGACGGACGACGGAACTCACCCTACCCTCTCTTTTGCAAAGAGAGGGGGTCGGATAGGTCACCGAAGGCTGGTACGCACCCTCCCTTGGAACAAGGGAGGGTAGGGAGAGTTCTGTCTCCGTAGGTTGAACGCCTAAGCGAGATTGGACCCCGTCTTTCGCCGGGGTGACAAAGAAAGAACGGAATTCGACTGTTGGTGAGCTTGCCGAACCATTCGACATTCAAAAATAAAAATCCCCAAGCCGTGTGGCAAGGGGATTGAGAAAGGGGAGCCTAGGCGGCTTCCGGGCGCAGGAGGCGGTCGATGGCGGCCGCTAATGCGTTTTCGTTGGGTTGGTGAACGGTTTCGATGATGCGCGAGTCCTGGGGCGCGGCGTTGTTTGCGGCGTAAATGACGATCCGCGCTTCGGGGCAAAAGAGCATGATCCGGTCGACGGCCCGCTTGATCGCGGCCGTTTCCTCGTCGGGTTCCGGGCAGTAGACGGTCAAGTCGTGAATGATATCGCCGTCGAATGAATCGTGATAAAGATCGATCGACTGGAAGAGAGTGAACCACGGTTTGGCCAAGAGGCTTCGCAGCTTGCTGTGGAGCCAGGCGCCTTGCTTGTCGTCTTCACAGAGAAGAAGCACGCGCGGCGTGGCGTTGGCGCGTTTGCGCGGGCCGTGAATGTGCGGTCGGGGCGGCATGGCGCGGTCCATCAAATTACCCTCCTTCTTTCGTTGCGGCGTTGGTTTTTGGCTGGCGCGGGTTTGGCGCCGCGCGGCGCATGTCGTTTGACCAAGGCACAGACCGTTTCCACGTTCGGCTGCATGACGATGGTAACTTCGGCCGTGGTCGGCTGATGCGTGACGCGCGCGGCATAGAGAATGATCCGCGGCGCCCGGCGTTTGGCTTTCGGGCCGTAGTTTTCGATGGCGCGGCAGGCGCCGTTCACCTCGCTGGGCGATTGGTCAACGGCCGAACAATACACGATGACGCGGGGAAAGAGCTCATCCTTGGTCGGCTCATCAGCTTCCCGGCACATCACGCCCTCGGTGAGGTTGTCGGCCGTCGTAATGATCGTTCGTTCGATCAATTCGCCGATCGCGCGCACGAGCGCAGCGCGCGCATGGCGATCACGGCCAATGATCATGACAAGCAGCGCTCGGCGCGGCCGGGCAATCGGTCCAGGCGTGGACTTTCTGGCTTTCTTCATTCGTACCTCCTACGTGTGCGTTGGTTACTTCAACAAATTGTCCAAGGCCTCGAGCAGTTGGTCTTCTTGTCCTTGGGCAAAATCGTTCTGAAAGGCCTGAAGCCGCTCGGAACTATCGCCCGGTTCGCGCGCGTAGACGAAGATGCAGTGCAACGGTATGCCTGCCAAACGCACTTGGCCCACCATGTAGTGCGCCGCGTTGATCCGTTTCCACGCCGTCACAATGAGCGCGGCCCGATAATTAGTCGCGCCGAGCGCGATGAGCGCATCAATGGCCCCGTTGGCGTTCTTAATCTTGAGCTGCGGAAATTTTTCCGTGATCCGCCGTTGCAATTCTTCATCCGTTGCGTCGCTGTCGATCCTGCAAACGATCAAGTCAAAGTCCGGCTTATTCATTATTTCTCGTCCTCCGCATGGTTTTTCTCATAAAATCGGCCCACCGTCAAACGCGTATTAAAAAAGCCCCCGGACGCTTGGTCCGAGGGCGACTACCAACGATGGCGAAAGATATCGAGGAACCATGAAAACCGCGAGCGGCGTGCCGGCGGGCGTTCTGCCAGTCGCGCCTGTGCGTCCGCGTGCCGTTTGTCGGCCATTGCGTCGGCCCGCGCGATTTGTTCAACCGTATACCAGCGGCAATACACATCCTGTTCCGCCGCTTTCTTGGCCGTTGTCAGCAGTTCATCTGTTCGGTCCTTGCCAAAGGCGTCGACCGAATAGCGTTGCATGCGGGCCGTTGGCGTGTCGAGGCAATAGACAAAGAGCCGGTTGGACGAATGCCCCAAGTCACGGAGTTTCCTGATCATGACCTCGGCGCTTTTTTCCGCCTCGGCCGTGACCGCGATGACGATCACCCGATAGCGGAATTCCGCCATCTTGACCATAGTGGCCATGATCGCCGCCGTTTCTGCTCTAATGCGCGGAAACGCTTTGGAAAAGCGAAACATCAATTCCCGCGCCCCGCTTTCGGACCCCACGCAGCAAACAAGCAAATCTCGTTCGGTCATGTCTTCCTTTCAACCCCGTGTTATCTATTTTTCCGTCATTCCAGCGCGTCAGTCCGCCTTGGGCGGGAAAGCTGGAATCCAGAAACGTCGTCAACCGGGGAAGTACATTCACGTTACTTCGGTTTTACCAACCGTTGTTTCGCTCTTGGTGAGCCAACGGCATTCCGGGTCGCGGCCAGCCGCAATCTTTGCTGCCGCCAACAGTTCCGCCTCGCCGCCCTTGGAAAATTCACTGACCAAGGTTTGGCGGGGGTCTTTGCTTCCCAATTCGGGATGGTAGATGAAGATGTTGCCAGCCGCGTAACCGTAACGTTTAAG
>JAHFIF010000082.1 GCA_023246535.1 bacterium | reverse complement strand
AATCAGAACGCGCGGTTTGCGCTGGAGAAAATGGATGCGGCCGTGCGCAATTCCAAAGACGCGACCGTGCCGACCGACGGCGGCGGGACTGCGACCTCGCTTTCGCTCGTCATGGCCAATGCTGCCGTTTCCCCGACGGTCTTTGCGGTGACAAATGGCGTGCTGACCATGAAGCAGGGGACGAATGCGGCCGTGCCGCTCACTTCCGCCAGCGTCAAAGTCTCGAATTTGACCTTTACCAACCTGGTCGACCCGACGGCGCACATCCGGACCGACAACACCTGGCCCCCGGTTGCGTGCGATCCGAGCGTTTGGTACGGCGTTTGTTGCTGGAAAGGGGTGGAGTATTGCTGGGACGCGGTCACGGCTATTTTCCGCATCTTGTTTTCCGGCGCCAAACTCGGGACCTGCTTGCAGGCGACGGCCGCCAAATCGGTCATTCGCATGAGCGTTACCGTCGAAGCGCCGCCTGCCGTCACGCCGGGGAATAATTTTTACTCAACGATTACCTTATATGGATCATCGACCGTTCCGCGACAAAATTGAGAACCGGTCGCGCTCAGCTCGACGGCGGCCGCGTTCGCGGCCTGGTTTTGCCGCGATCACCAGCGTGATCCTTATTTGCGGCGTGGCTTTAATTTCCAGCACGGCGCTTGCCGGCGTTTATATGACCGAAGCGCGCGAGACCACGGTTCGCGCTTATGCCGTTCAGGCCCGCGCCTCGGCCTACGCTTGCGCCAATATCGCCATGTTGCGCTTAAAGCGCAATAGAAGCTATACTGGTAATGAGAATATCAGTGTGGATAAAGTCGTTTGCACGATCGCGCCCGTTGTCGCTAATTCCAACGCGCGCACGGTTTATGCGCAAGCGACCGTGAGCGGCATGTCTGCCCGCATCCAGGTTCAGATCGCCGATGTCGATCAACTGTTCGTCAGTTCGTGGAACGAGGTTCCTCCGGTTTAAAACGTTGCATAATTTATAAACACCATTGCTCATTAATGTTCATTAGTATGAAACAAAGAAAAGGTTTCACCCTTATCGAAATCTTGATCGTCATCGGCCTCATTGCCGTTTTGGCCGGCGTCCTCATCGTCGCCCTTAACCCGGCTCGCCAGTTTGCGCAAGCCCGTGACGCTCAGCGCTGGAATAACATCGACACGATCATGAGCGCGGTCATCGCCAACCTGACCGACAATCGCGGCACCTTTACGTGCGCCGCCGGCGTCATTCCGACGACCGCCGCCAAAATGACCAGCACCGCCGGGGCGACCAATTACAACATCGGGCCGTGCCTTTCGCCGACCTATGCCGTTTCCGTTCCGTTCGATCCGTCGGCCGCCGGCGCGCACTGGACCAGCACGACCGATTACGACCTGAACTACACCATTGCCCGCGATGCCACCACCGGCCGCATCACCATTGACGCTCCTGGCGCCGAAATTACCAGACCTATCAACATGACTCGCTAAACGATCGCCAATAGCGCCGAGGTCTCAAGCCGTCAAAGGTCGATGTGGCGGATGGGCGTCGGCATGACCAATAAATAATACTTATCATTAAGTTCATTAACCAAAAATTATGTTGAAACAAAGAAAAGGTTTCACCCTTATCGAAATCTTGATCGTCATCGGCCTCATTGCCGTTTTGGCCGGCGTCCTCATCGTCGCCCTTAACCCGGCTCGCCAGTTTGCGCAGGCTCGGAACGCGCAGCGCTGGAACAACATGGATACGATCATCAGCTCGATTATCGCCAACACGACCGATAATAAAGGCACCTTCACCTGCGCGGCCGGCGCCATTCCGACGACTGTCACAAAAATGGCGACCGGAGCCGGCAATTACGACATCGGCCCGTGCCTAGTTCCGACCTTTGCCGCTTCGCTTCCGGTTGATCCGTCAGCTACGGGCGCGCACTGGGCCAGCGTCACCGATTACGACAGCGGTTATAACGTTGTTCGCGACGCCACCTCCGGTCGCGTCACCGTTTCTGCTGTGGGCGAACTCAATGAAAATATCAGCATGACGCGCTAAATTTCAGCTTCCAGCCAAAAACTCTCCTCGCCTGAAAGGCCGGGGGAGTTTTTGTTTTTCTGGTCCCCTGAACGGGGGCGAGGCGACACTAATCAACTAATGCATGCGAATGAAACGAATGAGCGTGCTGCATGGCGAAGTTAATTCGTTTCATTCGCATGCATTCGTATATTGGTGTCGCATCGCCGCCTTTGGCGACCCGTTCGTTTATTGACAAACAAGCAAATTCCGCATAAAGTAAGGAAACACGCGATAAGGCGTTTTTATCCCAACCCCATGAACGTAACCGAACTTGCCCGCAAACTGCGGACCAACCCCAGCGAACTGTTTACCGTGCTCCCGGAGCACGGCATTGATATTGGCAAACGCGCCATCAAGATCGACGACCATACGGCCGCCTACGTCGTTCGCGAATGGTCGCGCTGGAAGCAGCAGCGCGAATTGTCCGCCAAGATCACGCGCGAAAAGTCGGAGATCGAGAAAGCCGTGGCCGCTTCCGGCGGGGCGATCAAGTTGCCCAAAGTGGTCAACGTCCGCGACTTTGCCGCGCGCGTCAATTTGCCTATTACCCGCATCATCGGCGAGCTCATGAAGAACGGCATTCTCGCCTCGATGAACGAACGCATCGATTTTGAAACCGCCTCGATCATCGCCGAAGACCTTGGTTTTAAAGTTGAACCGGAATCGGAATCGATCGTCGTGGAAAGCGGCAGCCAGAACATGGAAGAAAAACTTTCAGCCCTTCTTTCGGAAGGCGCAGAAGGTGCGGTGCTCGCCGAGCGTCCGCCGGTCGTGGTCGTCATGGGCCACGTCGACCACGGAAAAACCAAGCTCTTGGACGCCATTCGCGCCACCAACGTGGCCTCCGGCGAAGCCGGCGGCATCACGCAGCATATTGGCGCGTACCAGGTTGAAAAGCGCGGCCGCCGAATCACCTTCATCGACACGCCGGGCCATGAAGCGTTCATGACCATGCGTTCGCGCGGCGCCCGCATTGCCGACGTCGCCATTTTGGTCGTCGCCGCCGATGACGGCGTCCAGCCGCAAACGCTGGAAGCGCTCGGCATCATCGAGGCCGCTAAGGTTCCGTTTGTCGTCGCGGTCAACAAGATCGACAAATCCGACGCTGACATTGAGCGGGTCAAGCGCCAGCTCGCCGAACGCAACGTGCAGGCCGAGGACTGGGGCGGAAAAATTCCTTTTGTGCCGGTTTCCGCCAAGGACGGAAAGAATATTGATGCGCTTTTGGAAATGATTTTGCTCGTCGCCGACCTGAACAAGGACAAGCTGATGGCTAACGCCGCGCGGCGCGCCGTGGCCACCGTGGTTGAGGCGCACGTCGACAAAAACGAAGGTCCGGTGGCGACCATCTTGATCGCCGGCGGCACAATGCGCGTCAATGACATTTTGGCGATCAATCAAACGCTTTACGGACGCGTCCGGGCGATGCGCGATTGGAACGGGAAATTGGTCAAAGAAGCGCCCCCCGGCATGCCGGTCAAACTCATCGGACTCAAGGCGGCGCCGACCGTCGGCGACGTCATTTCCGTCCCGGCCGACACCAAGGGTTTGGAAAAGGACATTAAAGAAGCGTCGCGCGCCACCTTTAAAACGGTCACTTCCGCGAGCAGTCAGGGCGCCGAAAATAAAACCGACAAGATCAACGTCAAGATCGTGCTTAAGACCGACGTGCTCGGCTCGCTCGAGGCGCTGGTCGGCTCGTTTGAAAAGTTCCAGCACCCCGAAGTCGGGGTGGAAGTGGTGAGCCGCGGTCTTGGCAACGTGACCGATGCCGACATTTTGCGCGCCGAAGCTTCGGGCGCCCGCGTTTACGGCTTCAACGTCCTGGTTCCGACCGCCGTCAATAATTTGGCGCGGGAAAAGAAAGTGCAAATTAAAACCGCCAAAGTCATCTACGACATTCTTGACGACGTTAAAGCGGCGCTCCAAGAGCTGCTGCCCGAAGAGGTGATCCGCACCGAACTGGGCCAGGCGAACATTCTTGCGATCTTCCGGACAGAAAAGAACGCCATGATCGTCGGAGGAGTGGTCACCGACGGCCACGCCGAGCTGGGCGCCACCGTCCATGTTTTCCGCGCCGATGCCGAGATCGAGGCCGGCGAGGTCATTGATCTGCAAAGCAACAAGACGGCCGTCAAAGAGGTCCGCGCCGGTTCGGAATTCGGCACCAAGATCAAGATCAAACCCGTGCTCCAGGTCGGCGACAAACTGGTCTTCTGGCACGTGGAAAAGAAAGAACGAAAGATACAGTTCTCCTAAACTATTAACTTTTAACTGCTAACTTTTAGGGCGACCTAATAGTTAAAAGTTAAAACCTAAAAGTTAATGATATGTCTGAAGTAACACTTACCGATTCAAATTTTGACCAAGAAGTAGTTGAAGGTTCAAAGACCATGCCGGTCGTGACCGACTTCTGGGCTTCGTGGTGTCCACCCTGCCGGATCATGGGTCCGATCCTCGAGGAGCTGGCCAAGGAATAAGACGGCAAGATCAAAGTTGGCAAATACAACGTCGAAGAGGGGACCGGCGTCGCCGAAAAGCTCGGCGTCCAGTCGATCCCGGCCTTTTTCATCTACAAGAACGGCGCCGTGGTCGACAGCTGGGTCGGCGCGATGCCGAAGGAGGAAGTCGTGAAAAAGATCGATAAGGCGCTGGTCTAAGTAAAAGCTTTTAGGTTTTAGCTTTCAGCTTTTAGGTTTTCCTAACAGCTAAAACCTAACGGCTAAAAGCCTTTTTCTTTTATGGAGAATCTGATCATCATCGGTTCCGGCCCCGCCGGCTACACGGCCGCGATTTATGCGGCGCGCGCCGAACTTAAGCCGCTCATGTTCTGTGGCGACGAAATTGGCGGGCAGCTCATCACGACCACCGAGGTCGAAAATTTTCCCGGTTTCCCCGACGGCGTTCTCGGCCCCGATCTCATGGCCGCCATGCGCAAGCAGGCGGAAAAATTCGGCACGCGCGTCGTCGAGAAAAGGGTGACCGCCGTCGATCTAAAGTCGTCGCCGAAGAAAGTGACGGTCGGCGACGAAACGTTTGAAGCCAAGACGGTCATCATCGCGACCGGCGCGTCGGCGCGCCGCCTTAACCTGCCCGGCGAAGCGAAGTATTACGGCAAGGGCCTGTCCGCGTGCGCGACGTGCGACGGT
>JAHFIF010000081.1 GCA_023246535.1 bacterium | reverse complement strand
GCGCGAGCAGATCGGCGAATTCGTGAAGATCCTCGATGAACGCATCGCGGTTCTTGGCGCGCCGCATCACGCTTTCTTGGCCGGTTAGACGGGGGGTTGAATTGAAAACAAAACGGATCGTCATTCTTGATCTCGACGGAACGCTGTTGCGCTCCGTCCGCTGGTCGATCGAAGTTTTCTGCAGCATGCTCGCCGCGCACGGCGTGAAGATCACGCCGGCGCTGCGGCGCGAAGTAACGCGCCGCTGGGGCACGCAGACGGCGCTCTTCAAGGAGAAATTCTTTCCGCAGCTTTCCGACGCGGCGATCGACGACATCTACCGGCGCATCGGCGCGGTCGTCGAGATCGTGCCGTTCCTCGGCATGCGCGCCGCTCTTGAATTGATGCGTGACAACGGCGTCGACCTTTACGGCTTTACGGCGCGCGGACGGATTGGCGCGCTCCGGGTGCTCGGCCGATACGGATTGCGCGAGTTGTTCACGCGGGTCATCTGTTTGCAAGACGTCGGCGAGCTGCATGCCAAGCCGGCGCCGCGCGGACTTAACCTGATCCTCGGTCCGCTCGAAGAAACGCTCGGCCTGTCGCGCGACGAAGCCGTCTTTGTCGGCGACGGCATTTGCGCCGACCTGGTTTGCGCGCAAAACGCCGGCGTGGAATTCATCGCCGTGCACGAAGAAGACGTCATCACCCGGGCCGATTGGCTCGAAGCCGGGGTCGCAGAAACGAACATCGTCCGTTCGGTTCGCGATCTTCCGGCTTGGCTCGGGATAACATGAAAAAGAAACGCGATCGGCTTCCCTGCGGAGGCCGATTTTTTTATTACTTTCCCCTCTTGACATTTTGCCGAAAATCGGCTATTATTTTCGGTCCTGGAAAATCGATCGAGTTCATTCGATACAGCGTCAACAGTCAAAGAAAAGGAGAAAGCAATGCCGGAAACAAGTCAGAACGGACACAATGTCTTTGGTTTGCTCGCGGTCATGCGCGCCAACGAGCGGAAAATGTACGACGTGGCGAAGGAGGTGTTCAGGGCGATGACCGGATCGGATCAAAGGATCCACGCGGCCGTCAATCTGGCGGAACAGCTCCCGAGCGTCATGGAATTGAGCGAGTGCTGGAACATGTGCGAGAATAGCGGCGTGTCGGCGAACGATCCGGTGCGACGAGCGTTTGCCGAGGCTTTCGTCCTCCGCTTCAACCAGGGGTTCCAGCAGGCTTTCAGTCCCGACCACGAGACCGTCGAGAAGTTGTTCATTGGCATCGGCGACGTAAACTTCCGCGCCGCGGCAGCCGAGGTTCTGGCCAAGGCCTATGTCGAATTGGGCGACGTGCCGAGCGCCATGGTCCTGGCCAAGGCCTCCGGCCGCGAGTTCACGGCTCCCGAGATCGACACGATGCTCGCCGTTGCGCAGAGCAAGGAGCCGCCTTCGAAGAAGCGGACGAAGCGCAAGTGATTTGAGCGCATCATCGATCGTACGGCGGTTCCTTATGGGGCCGTCGTTTTTCATTATTAGACAAGATGGTGAGCTTGCCGAACCATTAGACATTAGATATTCAATGAAGTAATCTAAGTCCATGATCATCTTTCTCTACGGCACCGACACCTACCGTTCGCGACGCAAGCTCAGCGAAATTGTCGCCAATTTTCGGGCGCGCGAGGATAAAAGCGGCATGAACACGACAACAATGGAGGCGGCGAAAACCGACATTGGCGAAATTCAACAGGCGCTTTTCAGCCCGGCCTTTTTGGGCAACAAGCGGCTGGTCGTGGTGAACGGATTGCTCTCACTGAAGCGCGACGAACAAAAGCCGTTTGTTGATTTGATCGGCCGCTTGCCCGATTCAACCACGGCGGTTTTTTATGAGGCCGGCGACGCCAAGTCGCTGGAAAAGAGTCCCCTGCTGCCGCTGCTCACCGCCGGAAAATTTCATTGGGAATTTGCGCCGATGAACGCGGCGGCCATGGCGACGTGGATCAACGCGGAAGCTGCCAGCCAGGGCGTTTCCTTTGTTCCGCACGCGCTCGCGGCGCTCGCCGAAGCGGTCGCCGGCGACAGTGCCAAGGCGGCGAACGAAACGGCCAAGCTCATCGCCCACGCCGGAGAAAAGAAAATGATCGAGGTTGCCGACGTGGCCAGCCTCGTGGTCGGCGAAACCCATGAAGACATGTTCGGCTTTTTGGACGCGGTCGCGAATAAGCAAACGCAGCGCGCGGCCACGATGCTCGAAAAACAGATTGAGGCCGGACTCGAGCCGATGCAAATGCTGGCGATGCTGGCGCGCACGGTTCGCTTGCTCATTCAGGCGCGCGACCTGCTCGACCGCGGCGTGCCGCAGAACGAAGCGGTTCGCGAACTGGGCGTGCATCCGTTCGCCGCCCGCAAATCGCTCGACCAGGCGCGCAGTTTTGAAATGAGTTTCTTGACCGGCCTGCACACGGCGCTGCTTGAAGCCGACCGAAAAGTAAAAACCGGGCTGACGCCGACGCCGCGATTGGTGCTAGATCTGTTTGTTGCCAAAGCCGTCGGGGCATGATACTGAATAACGAACGGCGATTTAAAAAAGCACCTTTAAATTTTTGGGAGGCCGAATGATAAAAGCCATGATTTCCGGATCGGACCGGAGCTTGGCGATGGCGCTAAGCGAGTTTGGGGAACAAGCGGGCGTTAAGATAATCTCAGAAAACGTCGTCGTCCCAAACGAACTCTGCTGTGAGACGGTGAATTTTTACGGCGCCTTTAATCTGGCGACGCTCGCCGCTTGCGCGGCGATCGACCGGGTCCCGGCCGGCGATGTCTTCGTCGGCCGGCAAAGCGTTCTCTTGCGCAACGATCGGAGTTGGCGGCATCTGATCAGCGTCCAGATCGTCGATCGTTTTCAAACGCTGCTTTGCGGAACATGGACCGCGACAGTCAGCGTGCCGCGCAACTTGGCCGACATGGTTAGGAGTCGCGGCACAAGCGCCAGCAATCTCGAAGCGGTCCTTACCGATCTTTACGGACAAGAGGATGTTGATCCGTATTGCCGGCTGAGCGGCGGACGAACGCGGCAACAGCTGTTCGTCGAGGCGCTGCTCAAAGTCCCCAACCGCCGCTGGCTAACACGTTTCTAAAGCGCCGACCACCCAAGCCGGCGCTTTTTTAAAATCATTTTTTCAATACAAAAACACCCCGTGCGGCGGGGTGTTTTTTGAAAATTATTTCTTGCTGATCGCATTGAGCGCCTTCATGAGGCGGCTCTTCAAGCGGGCGGCGGTGTTCTTGGTGATCACCTTTTTGCGCGCGGATTTGTCGAGCGACTTGGCGGCGGCCATGACGGCCTTTTTTGCTTCGTCGATCTTTTTCGCGACAAGGAGTTTGCGCGCTTCCTTGACCAAGCCTTTGAACTCGGCCTTGACCTTCAAGTTGAAGGCGCGGTTCTTGGCCGACTTGCGGATCGCCTTTGCGGCGGCGTGTTTGATTGCCATTTGATTGTTTTATGAATAATGAAAGACGGCCCCGAAGGACCAATCTGAGAGCATTGGGATAATACGATATTTTCGTTCAACGGTCAAGCGTTTCGTTTTGACGCCGCAAAAGCGCCGCGTTACGCCCGCAACGATCCGGTTACCGATCTAGGTTCCGAATTTTGGCAGCGAAAGGATGATATCGTCGCCGCCGTTATGCGAGCCGTCGGGGCCGACGGACCAGATGACGTCCGGGCCGGCCGTTTCCGCCTCGTTCTCGTCCATTTGGTACGGACTGCCCCAAGGATCGCGCATCACTTTTACCGCGGCCGGCTGTCCGGCGGCGGCGTAAATGGCGTTTAGCACGCCAAGCATGCCCTGCGCGCAAGTCGATGATTCGGCGATATTGCGAAAATCACCCGACGGACAGTAGTAGCAATAAGCGCAGTTTGTTCCAGTTATGTATCTTAAATAGGTATTGGAATTTTGCCGAGCCAAATCGATGGCGGTTGCCAGCTGCTTAAGGTCGGCGCGCGCCTTGGTAATTTTTGCGGCGTTTTGCGACGATTTTAAATTAACAGTGGAAATCGCCGACAGCAAGCCGATGATCGATATGACCACTAAAAGTTCGACGAGCGTAAAAGCAGATCGTTTCATGCAATGATTTTATCACAAAACCCCGCGCGTGCGGGGTTTTGTTCCAAGCTACTTCCCTTCCGGCAGCTGCGGCTTGTCGATCGTTTCCAGTTCAATGATATCGTCGGCGGCGCCGGTGGAAATTTTGTTCACGTCTTTTCCAACCTTGCGCAGTTCGTTCGATGAAAGGTTGAATTGATTCACGGCCACGCCCAGGTTGCTGCCGAGGCGTTTGTGGTAGTCGGCGTAGGCGTTAAAATGCTTCCCGAGCTCGGCGACTTGTTTGATGATCACGGTCGTTGATTGCTCAAGGGCCAATTCCTTGAGGCCGAGCAAGACCGTTTGCAGATAGGCGTAGAACGAAGTTGGCGAGACGATCATCACGTGCTTGGCAAAGGCGTACTCGATGAGATTTTTGCTGTTGATCCCCGACCCGACTTCCGCGTTCAACAAGTTGTAATAGACGCCTTCGGCCGGGATGAACATGAAAGCAAAACCCATGGTTCCGATCTCGGGACGAATGTATTTGGCCGTTTCATCAATGCGGTTTTTAACGTCTTTTTTCAATTCGTTTTCCAATTCGGCGCGTTTTTCCACATCGTGCTCCTCGGCCATGCGGTTGTAGTTTTCCAAACTGAACTTGGCGTCGATCGGGATGATCTGTTCGCGAATGCGGATGATGGCGTCGGCAATCAGCTTTTTATCGGTCTTTTCGTCGTCCCCCATCGGATATTGCATTTGATAGCTGCCTTGCGGCAAGACATTGGAGAGCAAAGTCTCGAGCCAATATTCGCCAAGCACGCCGCGCTGTTTAGGGTTCTTTAAAATGTTTTGCAGGTTTTGCAGCTGCGAAGAAAAATCCAAAACTTGTTTGTTGGTATTGTCGAGCGTCGTCAGTTTTTCCGTCACGTCGGAAATGATCTTTGAAGTTTGTTTGAATTGTTCCTGAATGGTTACCTGCGAGTGCTGCATTTTTTTGTCGATCTGGTCGTCGATGCGGTCGAGCCGGTTTTGCAATTCTTTACGGTGGTCGGCGTTCATTCGTCCGATCTCTTCGCGGACGGCGTTAAGTTCGCGAACGATCTAACCATCGCCGCCTTTGCTTTTGGAAAGGAAGAATACGA